>NZ_LVWH01000174.1:0-59719 GCF_001909045.1 Paenibacillus sp. P3E
CATTTATAATTGCGTGGATTTTTCTCTGTGCCCGCTGGATATATTCACTTACACTACCTGACGAAATCATAAGCATCTCAGCGATAACAGCATGCGAGAAACCTTCTCCGTTAGCCAGCATGTAGCATTCCCGCTCCCTTTTACTTAACAGCCCCATTACATATTCCAGTTGTAAACGCTGGTCTTCTGAAAGGCCTCCTGAGTTGATTGTATTAGAATCATTCGTAAAGATTTGCATACGTATGGGTTCTAAAAGAATTTCCCGTTCATAACCAGCGCGCCGTTCTATCCCCCGTTTGTTCCCTGGCTGCCGTCCGGTGCTTAGCCACTCTAGTACATATTTGCAGTCGCTGATCATACCTGCGATTACCTTTTTATCATCCGCATCTGCATGACTGTATAAATGTTGTGCTCCCTTCAAGGAAATTTTATATTCTGGGAGCATGTCCTCTACAAATTCCGAATATGAAAATACCGGCCGATCTACATGTATATCATTCATCCTCATTCCCCTTTAATTATGAAATGTATTCAATAATACGCAATTTCGTATTTTTAAATCATAATATGCTCAATATCGTACAATGTCAAGCCAAAATCCATTAAAAATACGATAATGCATATTTACTTTGAGAATCAAAAGCTCTAAAATGAAATTAATAATACGAAGTAGCGTGTTACTCTGATGATTTTTAAGGAGGACTATGTGTGCAGAGGGCTGAAGTCTTAAAGAAGTTAATCGAGGAAACAGGCCTGAACATTAAAGCTTTTGCAGAAAAGGCGGGACTTCCATATACTACGCTCAGATCAATCTTAATGCGGGGGGTAGGAGGGGCATCCGTCGATAATGTAATTAAAGTTTGTCGTGCTTTGGGAATAACTACCGAAGATATGGATCGTTTAGCTTTCGGATCTAACCAAGAATCTGCTGCTCCAATGCTCCCTGAACTTTCTGAATTTGAGGCTTTTCTAAATAATCCGGAGCATGGGCTTTTTTTTAAAGATTATTTGGAGGCACCTGATGAACGAAAAAGAGAAATGTTAACCTTTTGGCAGTTTATCAAGGATCTAGAGAAGAAAAAATCGGAGCTCCCAGGTGACAAATAAATTATTTTGCGTATAATCGTGGTTTCAGCCAACGAGCTGATTCCTTATATCTATACATACGAACATATATTCTTATTGAGGAGGCTTTTTATGTTTTTACATTATAAAAAAACACATTTAGAGCAATTTGTGGAACAAATCTACATAAATCATCACATTCTAAATCCAGAAGACATTACCATTGAAAGGATCTCAACAGATCTGAATATTAATGTAGCGTATGCACCAATCAGAAGTAGAGCCTATGAGTCCCTATCAGGCATACGATGCATGTTGCTGGATAACCGTATCACACCAATGAAGCAACGCTTTGAATTTTTGCATGAGCTATGTCACATGCTGAGGCACGCAGGCAATCAAATGGTACTGCCTAGTCCCTTTATTAAAGCCCAGGAGGAAGATGCAGAGAAATTTGTTCTTTACGCGACAATGCCTTTTTTTATGATTCAACCCGTTGCATTATCTGATGAATATAAGATCGCCATCCAACAGCTTTCCTGTATCTTTGGCGTGTCCAGAGATATGGCTAAGATCCGTTTCGATCAAATTCTACGGCGCGAGTATGAAGGTGAGCTTATACCTGATGCTGCAAGTCGGCAATTAACGAGGAGAAAAGAAACTGCCCCCCACCAAGATAATCATGAAACTAAAATATTTGCTTATTACGATCCCCACAGCACTTTTGATGGTCCAGACCAACTCATCGTTTGTCTGGATCAGAAGACCTTATCTAGCCAACATGAATGGGTTCTTCCTATGGAAGAACGGTTTCAAGAAATTGACCTCGAGTCATTGAAGAATATTGAAATTGAGTCTGCAACAAGAGGGGATTTAATCTGTTTTGATGGGCAACTCACCTTACAAATTCACCGACTTGTCTATAGACATGGATTGTCGAAACAGAACTTTGTGCTGCAAATGCGGGATATTGAGCAGATACTTGAAGCGGATCACTGCTCAATCCGAAGATTTCTATGATACAATGTTACGAACAATTTAAAACAAACAAAAAGCCCCTGACCATAAAGGCCAGAGGCTTGATTTCCTTGATATACAAGGGATATTAACGTTTCGAGAACTGTGGAGCACGACGAGCGGCTTTGAGGCCGTATTTCTTACGTTCCTTCATACGTGGGTCACGAGTCAGGAAGCCGGCTTTCTTCAAAGCTCCACGATACTCAGGGTCAACTTTGAGCAATGCACGGGAAATCCCGTGACGAATTGCGCCAGCTTGACCGGAAATGCCGCCACCATGTGCAAGAACGATTACATCGTAGTTGCCCAGAGTTTCAGTCAGGTTCAAAGGTTGTCTTACGATCATCTTCAGTGTTTCCACACCGAAATATTCGTCCATCTCGCGTTTGTTAATGACAATGCGTCCTTCACCCGGTACAAGGCGAACACGTGCTACCGAATGTTTACGACGACCTGTCCCATAGTATTGTACTTGTGCCATGAAACTGTCCTCCTCTATTCTTATCCGCGAAGTTCGTAAACTTCAGGTTTTTGTGCTGCATGTGGATGTTCAGCGCCAGCATATACTTTGAGTCTCAGTTTCATGTGATCCCCTTGACGAGTCTTAGGAATCATGCCGTGAACTGCGAATTCAATCATACGCTCAGGTTTGGTCTTGATCAGGTCTTCTGCAACAGTAACCTTCAGACCGCCTGGGTGCATCGAGTGACGGTAGTATTTCTTGTTTTGCATTTTCTTGCCGGTCAGGTGAATCTTCTCAGCGTTGATAACAATTACGAAATCTCCAGTATCAACATGTGGAGTGAATTGCGGTTTGTGTTTGCCACGGATCAGAGCAGCGGCTTCGCTTGCCAAACGACCAAGTGTTTTGCCTTCGGCATCAATGATGTGCCAATTGCGTTCAACTTCGTTCGGCTTCGCCATATAGGTGGTACGCATGAATGTTTCCTCCTTGTTCTCGTACGAAAATCATCTGTTTCGTATATCTTGTTTCTCATTGGATTACAATTATGTGAGTTAAGAAAAACTTGTTTGTTGGCATTCTCTTGATCGGGGCTGTGGGATAGCCATCAAGAAAACACAACTTTTATATTACAGCATAAACATAACTAGCGCAAGTGATTTCTTATATTCAACGCATAATATTTTATAAATACAAATGCACTGAACATTTAGCTACCTGCTTCGTCATATTCCACACTCCACAATGCTAATCCCTTAGCTACAGCCGTAGGCCCCGCTTCTGCACGGTCGCAGGCAGCAAGAATATCGGCAACCGCCTCTGCACGAATCTTACCTTCCCCTACATGAATCAGCGTTCCCATAATAATGCGAACCATATGCTGTAGAAAGCCACTGCCTGTAATATAGGTATGAATTACTCCCTGGTCTGCAGATCCGTTCCGGCACATACTGAGGTCAAGCTCCATATGCGCCTCAAAAATCGTCCGGACATGTGAAGTCTTCGTAGATTTCCTTGATGCGAACGACGTGAAGTCATGGGTGCCTACAATATGGGCCAGACCTTGCTGCATTGCAGAGATATCAAGCTTCACCGGATGATGATGCTGCCATCGCCGCTGGAATGGATCTGGGAAACGGTTGCCATTAATCGTATACCGATAGGTTTTGCGCTTTGCTCCTCTACGAGAGTGAAACTCTAGCGGTACCTCCTGTGCCTCAGTGACTACGATATCCTGGGGCAGCCGTGCATTCAAGGCCAAGCACCAACGCTCTAACGGGATCTTGGAAGAGGTAAGGAAGTTAAACGGCTGGCCATAAGCATGCACACCTGCATCAGTCCGTCCTGAGCCCGTTATTTTGAGTTTCTCGCCGGTCAGATGCAGTATGGCATGTTCAATATGGTCCTGTATCGTATTGCCCTGAGGCTGGGTCTGAAAGCCATCATAGCGGGTACCGTCATAATTGACCTTCATCAATAGATTACGCATTTCCGTTCTTCCTTTCAGCGGTTCCAAACTACATCACCATTCGTCTTCAAAAAAAAAGAGCCCCGGCGGGAGCTCCTTCTACTCTATACAAGGTGATTCCCGCGGATATTGTACGGCAGGGCCTAAATGCCCCTGCAGCACAATAACGTTAAATACTTCTCTGCCCATACTACATAGAGCATGTGCGATAAGGGGTACATCCGGAAATCATAACTTGTGATCCTACGCGCGGTCTACCAATTCAAGATAAACCATAGGCGCAGCATCGCCACGACGAGGTCCCAGCTTCAGGATACGAGTGTATCCGCCTGGACGCTCTGTGTAACGAGGAGCAATGTCAGAGAACAATTTTTGGATTGCATCCTGTTCACCGTCTACAGTCTCACGGCGGACAAATGCTGCTACTTGACGACGAGCATGAAGATCGCCCTTTTTCGCTTTAGTGATCAGCTTTTCAGCGATAGAACGAACTTCTTTCGCTTTAGCTTCTGTTGTTTGGATACGCTCATAAAGAAACAGATCCGTTACCATGTCCCGGAACAATGCTTTACGCGCACTGGAATCACGGCCCAACTTTTGGTATGCCATTTGTTTTCCCTCCTTTACTCAAGCAATCTGCCAGCTATTCTTCTGTACGGAGTCCCAAACCAAGTTCCTCAAGCTTCTCTTGAACTTCTTCCAAAGATTTACGGCCCAGGTTACGGACCTTCATCATATCTTCTTCAGTTTTCGTAGTCAGCTCTTGCACGGTATTAATACCGGCACGTTTGAGGCAGTTGTAAGAACGCACAGAAAGATCAAGCTCTTCGATTGTCATCTCAAGCACTTTTTCTTTTTTGTCTTCTTCTTTTTCCACCATAATTTCGGCGTCTTTCGCTTCGTCCGTAAGACCTACGAACAAAACGAGGTGCTCGTTCAAAATTTTGGCTCCCAGGCTAACAGCTTCTTCCGGTCTGATACTGCCGTCCGTCCAAATTTCCATCGTCAACTTGTCATAGTTGGTCACTTGACCTACACGAGTATTGTCGATGCCATAATTCACACGGGAGATAGGCGTATAGATGGAATCCACCGGGATAACTCCGATGGGCTGATCGTCGCGCTTGTTACGGTCCGCTTGGACGTAACCGCGGCCACGGCCTGCAAAAATTCGCATGTGAAGTCTCGCGCCAGGTCCCAGCGTTGCAATATGAAGATCCGGGTTCAGGATCTCAACATCGCTGTCCGCACGGATATCACCTGCGGTAACGATGCCTTCACCTTCAGCATCAATCTCGAACACTTTCTCTTCGTCTGAATGGATTTTCAGGGAAAGAGCTTTAAGGTTCAGAATGATTTCCGTCACATCTTCCATTACGCCAGGAACGGTCGAGAACTCATGCAGAACGCCGTCAATTTGGACCGAAGTCACTGCGGCTCCCGGAAGGGAGGAAAGCAAGATCCGGCGAAGCGAGTTCCCCAGAGTCGTGCCATATCCACGTTCCAGCGGTTCAACTACGAATTTCCCATAGGTTCCTTCATCATTGGCTTCTACGGTCTCAATCTTCGGCTTTTCGATTTCTATCACGAGTGTACCCCTCCTTCAAACGTCGCTCCTATATGAAACTGTCACCCCATCAGGTGTATCATGTAGTATGCCTAAACACCTATTATTAGCAGATGCGTCAGAATTATACCACAATCACAATTCTGATTTCACTATACGCGGCGACGCTTCGGCGGACGGCATCCATTGTGAGGAACCGGAGTTACGTCTTTAATGAGGTTTACTTCAAGGCCAGCGGCCTGAAGGGAACGGATGGCTGCTTCGCGGCCCGCGCCCGGTCCTTTAACCATAACTTCAACGGACTTCATGCCGTGTTCCATAGCTGCTTTTGCAGCAGTTTCGGCTGCCATTTGCGCTGCAAATGGAGTCGATTTACGGGAACCTTTAAATCCTTGACCGCCGGAGCTTGCCCAGGAAATTGCATTTCCGTGAGGGTCCGTGATCGTAACGATAGTGTTGTTGAACGTGGAACGGATGTGTGCCACGCCAGACTCGATATTTTTCCGGTCGCGACGTTTAGTACGTACGACTTTTTTCGGTTTAGCCATTGTCTCTTATCACCTCTTCTTATTTCTTTTTGTTTGCTACCGTACGACGCGGGCCTTTCCGGGTACGGGCATTCGTTTTAGTACGTTGACCACGAACAGGCAATCCACGACGGTGACGAACACCGCGGTAACAGCCGATCTCAGTAAGACGTTTAATATTCAAGGAAATTTCACGACGAAGGTCACCTTCAACCTTAACTTCTTTGTCGATCGTTTCACGCAGTTTGCTGACTTCATCTTCCGTCAAATCACGGACACGTGTGTTAACGTCAATGCCTGTTTCATTAAGAATTTTCTGGGAAGTCGTTTTACCGATTCCGAAAATATAAGTCAAGGCGATCTCAACGCGTTTATCACGTGGCAAATCCACTCCAGCTATACGAGCCATTTTACGCTACACCCCCTTCTTAACCTTGTTTTTGTTTGTGTTTCGGATTTTCGCAAATTACCATAACAGTCCCTTTGCGGCGGATGACTTTGCATTTTTCGCAAATGGGCTTTACAGAAGGTCTTACCTTCATGTTAATTACCTCCTCAAAGTTTTGCGAAGCAAAACTTTTGTTGTAGTTCCCATCTATTTACGGTAAGTTATACGACCTTTTGATAAATCATAAGGCGATAACTGCACGACCACTTTGTCTCCGGTTAGGATACGGATAAAGTGCATCCGCAATTTCCCGGACACATGGGCAAGTATTTGATGACCGTTCTCAAGCTCAACCTTAAATGTTGCATTCGGCAACGGTTCAATGACCGTACCTTCCACTTCAATGACATCTTCCTTAGCCACAGTTAGTCTCCTTTCTCATAAGCACTTTTTCCAGCAGGTGTAGCATACTTCATGACTGCAAAACGCAGCTTTCCGTTCGTTACCCGGCCGGTTTCTTCCAAACTGTTCACAATCTCACTGCTGATGAAGGGTATGAGCTCCAAATGCTGAATATTCTTCTTCTTCGGTGCATCAAACTTGCGTTTGTCTCCATCGGCAATATATACAAATCTGCTATCAACAACTGCGATAACAACGGCAGCCTCTCCGGCATCTTTGCCTTTGAGAATTCTCACGATTTGACCAATCTGCGGGCTGCTCCCAGTATTCACGTGAAGATCACCTACGCATTCAGTTTTGTGAAAATTTCCATGCCGTCCGGTGTAACTGCTACTGTATGCTCAAAGTGAGCACAAAGTGAACCATCTACCGTAACGACCGTCCAGTTATCTTCCAGCGTTCTGACATATCTGTCCCCTGCGTTAACCATCGGCTCAATCGCGAGCACCATACCCGGTTTCAGACGTGGTCCGCGGTCCGCTATGCCATAATTCGGAATTTGCGGTTCTTCATGCAGTTCTGCCCCAATGCCATGGCCAACATACTCGCGTACGACGGAGAATCCGGCGTCCTCGATGTATTGTTGAATTGCATGGGAGATTGTAAACAAGCGCACATCCGGTTTGACTAACGCCAGTCCCGCGTACAAGGAGCCTTCCGTTACGTCCAGCAGACGCTGGGCCTGTTCGGAAATGCTGCCCACCCCGTAAGTCCAGGCGGAATCACCGTGATAACCGCGGTACTCTGCACCAATGTCCAGCGTAACAATATCGCCTTCGACCAGTTTTCGCTTACCCGGAAATCCATGCACCAATTGTTCGTTGACTGAAGCGCAAATGCTGGCAGGAAAACCGTTGTAACCTTTGAAAGACGGCACAGCACCTTGACTGCGAATGTATTGATCGGCGATTCTGTCGAGTTCTCCAGTCGTTACCCCAGGCTCAATGGCCTCAGCGATCAGACGGTGACTCTCGGCAACAATTCGACCAGCTTCCCTCATAAAGGCAAGTTCCTGTTCGGATTTACAAATGATCATTACATTAACCTCGCAGCAAAGATACGATTTCGGAAGAAACGACATTGATTTCGTTTTCCCCGTTCACCTGACGCAAAAGACCTTTATTGTCATAAAACGCAAGCAGTGGCGCTGTCTTATTGTCATACTCGTCCAGACGCTTGCCTACACTTTCTTCGTTGTCATCCGGACGTTGATACAATGCACCGCCATCAATATCGCAAATGCCTTCTTGCTTCGGCGGGTTGAAAATCAAATGGTAGGATGTCCCGCAAACAGTACAGATTCGGCGTCCGGTAAGGCGCGCCATCAACAGTCCACGGTCCACATTCAAGTTGATTACATGATCCAACGATTGATTCAAGCGGCTCAAGATATCTTCCAGCGCTTCCGCTTGCGAAAGGGTTCTTGGAAAGCCATCCAATAAGAAACCTTTTTCGCAATCGGACTGCTGCAGCCGTTCTTCAACAATTCCAATGGTCACATCATCAGGTACAAGCAGACCTTGATCGATATAAGATTTGGCCTTAAGTCCAACCGGAGTACCTTGCTTGATAGCCAAGCGGAAAGCATCACCTGTCGAAATATGAGGAATATCCAACTCTTTTACAACTACAGCAGCCTGTGTCCCCTTGCCTGCCCCAGGAGGGCCCATGAATAAAATGTTCACGATTTCTCTTCTCCCCCCAAAAGTTCGCCACCAAGCAAGAAACAGCACAATAGGTGCCGGGAAGTCTGTGAGTCTATGCTTCGCCGGAACCTATCGACTATTTATTGATGAAGCCTTTGTAATGGCGTTTGATCAATTGGCTCTCGATCTGCTTCATCGTATCCAATGCTACACCAATTACGATCAGCAGTGAGGTACCACCAATCTTGACCGAACGGGGTAGACCAGACAAGTTACCAAAGAATACCGGAAGGACAGAGATCAGAGCCAGGAAAATCGCCCCTGACATAGTCAGACGAGACATTACCCGGGTCAAATATTTCTCAGTCGCTTTACCTGGACGAATGCCTGGGATATAGCCACCGTTTTTCTTCATATTATCAGCCATTTGCTGCGGATTCATCTGAACAAACGTATAGAAGAACGTAAATCCGATGATCATGACCACATAGAGGACCATGCCGAGCGGCTTATCATAATAAAGATTTGCAGTAACCCATTTAGCCCATTCATGACTTGCCCAGAAGCTCGATATTACAATTGGAAATTGAAGCAGTGATACGGCGAAGATAACCGGAATTACACCTGCCGCATTGATTTTAAGCGGAATGTGTGTATTCTGTCCACCGTACATTTTGTTACCGACCACTCGTTTAGCGTATTGTACAGGGATTTTCCGGATACCTTGTTGTACAAAGATAACCCCTGCAATAATCGCTATAATCACGATCAGAACAATAACGACTTTAAGAATATTCAGGAACACCTGATCCGGCTGAATAAAGCTTGATTGTGCCGTAGTGGTAATATATCCCGGGATGGCGGCGACGATGCCCGCAAAAATCAGGATCGAAATCCCGTTTCCTATTCCCTTTTCTGTAATCTGCTCACCCAGCCACATCAGGAATGATGTACCAGCCGTCAAGATGATCGCGATAAGCAGGTAATCCGCAAAAGTTGCATTTGGAATCATCTCAGTGCCATATATCCGGTTAAACCCGATTGATGTAGCAAAAGCTTGAATCAAACCGAGTACTACGGTGCCGTAACGGGTAATTTGCGCCAGTTGCTTTTTCCCGTGCTCCCCTTGTTTAGCCCATTCGGCAAACTTAGGAATTACATCCATAGAGAGCAATTGCACAATGATAGATGCAGTAATGTACGGGTAAATACTGATCGCAAAGATAGAGAAGTTTTTGAGCGCTCCGCCCGAGAAGGTGTTTAAAAGACCCATCAAAGCGTCCCCGCTCTGATTTGTTGATTCCAGTACATCTTTGTTCACACCGGGAACCGGTACAAACGAACCGATGCGGTAAATGATCAGAACGAACAGGGTAAACAGGATCTTTTTGCGCAAATCTTCAACATGCCATATATTCTTAAGCGTCTTGAACATTAGATCACCTCGGTTTTACCGCCGGCAGCCTCGATTTTCTCTACCGCAGATTGAGAGAACTTATTTGCTTGTACAGTCAATTTAACGGCTAGTTCGCCATTACCGAGAATCTTAATGCCGCTTTTGGAATTCTTGACAACACCAGTTTCAATAAGCAACTGTGGAGTCACTTCAGTTCCTTCAGCAAAGCTGTTCAGATCTTCCAGGTTCACAATCGCATACTCTTTACGGGTAGGATTAATGAAACCACGTTTAGGCAGACGACGATAGAGTGGGTTTTGTCCACCTTCGAAGCCCGGACGAACACCGCCGCCGGAACGGGAGTTTTGCCCTTTATGACCGCGGCCGGAAGTTTTACCGTTCCCACTACTAGGACCACGACCAACGCGATTGCGTTCTTTGCGTGAACCAGGAGCTGGAGCAAGTTCATGTAACTTCATCGTTTGCACCTCCTTATATTTGTTAATTTATGAGAGGCGTTTAGCCTTCAATTTCTGTAACGGATAACAAGTGGCTCACTTTATTGATCATTCCGCGAATTGCAGGAGTGTCATTGTGGACCACGGACGAGTTGGTCTTACGCAGGCCGAGCGTCTTAACAGTAACACGTTGTGTTTCTGGACGTCCGATTACGCTGCGTACGAGGGTAATTTGCAATTTTGCCATTGACGTTCCCCTCCTTAACCGCGCAATTCTTCGACAGATTTGCCGCGAAGTTTCGCGACCTCTTCAATGCGTTTCAGACGGGAAAGTCCCTCCAAAGTTGCATTGACCATGTTCATGGAATTCGAAGAACCCAAAGATTTTGTCAAGATGTCGCCAACGCCTGCCAATTCCAATACCGCACGAACAGGACCACCGGCAATAACGCCAGTACCTTCTGATGCTGGTTTCAGCAGCACACGTCCTGCGCCGAAATGTCCAGTAACCAGATGGGGAATCGAAGTTCCTACGATTGGAATGTGAATCAGGTTTTTCTTGGCGTCTTCAATGCCTTTACGGATGGCATCCGGAACTTCGCCGGCTTTACCGATACCAGCACCGACGTAGCCGTTGCCGTCGCCCACAACAACAAGTGCGCTAAAGCTGAAACGGCGTCCGCCTTTTACAACTTTTGCAACACGGTTAATGTGTACAACTCTTTCTGTCAGTTCTAAACTGTTCGGATCTACACGCAAGTCGTTAACCTCCTTTTAGAAATATTCTAGAATTCAAGACCGGCTTCGCGAGCTGCGTTAGCCAAAGCCTGAATCCGTCCATGGTACAAGTATCCTCCGCGGTCAAATACAACCACAGCATATCCTTTTTCTTTGGCACGCTCAGCGATCAATTGACCTACTTTGCTTGCAGCTTCAACGCTACCGCCATTTCCGATGTTAGCACTCAGATCTTTATCGAGTGTCGAGGCAGATACGATAGTAACGCCTGACACGTCATCGATCAGTTGAGCGTAGATGTGTTTCGACGAACGGAACACATTCAAACGTGGACGCTCAGCAGTCCCCTGAATTTTCTTACGAACACGCAGGTGTCTTTTGAGACGAGCCTTGTTTTTATCCTCTTTTGTAATCATGACTTCCCTTTCACTCCCTTCAGTTTGCCGTAAACAGCTTCACTTTAAGATGCACGGGGTATCTTACAATTAAGATTAAACCGGTTATTTCTTCTTACCGGCTTTACCTTCCTTGCGGATGATACGCTCGCCTTCATATTTGATACCTTTACCTTTGTACGGTTCAGGTTCGCGTACGGAACGGATTTTGGCAGCATAAGCGCCAACGCGTTCTTTATCGATGCCCTTAACGATGATCTTCGTGTTCGCAGGAACTTCGAACTCGATACCCGCTTCCGGTGTGATTTCAACCGGGTGGGAGTAACCAACGTTCAGTACGATTTTATCTCCGGATTTGCTTGCACGATATCCGACCCCAACCAGCTCCAGAGATTTCGAGAAACCTTCAGTCACACCACTAACCATGTTGTTGACAACGGAGCGGGTTGTGCCGTGAAGTGAACGATGCAATTTGTTGTCCGACGGGCGAACAACGGTGATTTCGTTATTTTCAACTGTAACCTTCATGTCTTTATGAAGCTCACGAGTCAAAGTGCCTTTAGGACCTTTTACTGTAATAACGGTGTTGTCCAAAGTGACATCTACACCGCTAGGTACTGCGATTGGTTTGCGACCAATACGAGACATGTGTTGCACCTCCTTATCTTGTGACGTTTATTACCAAATGTAGCAGACAACTTCTCCGCCCGATTTAGATTGACGAGCTTCTTTGTCGGTCATAACTCCCTTAGATGTGGAGATAATCGCGATTCCAAGGCCGCCGAGTACACGAGGCACTTCATTGCTCTTCGTGTAAACGCGAAGGCCTGGTTTACTGATTCTTTTTAGACCGGAGATAACGCGCTCCTGGTTCGGGCCGTATTTCAAGAAGATACGGATAATCCCTTGTTTGCTGTCTTCAACGAATTCAGCGTCACGGATGAAACCTTCACGCTTCAGAATGTCCGCGATTTGTTTTTTCATTGTCGAAGCAGGCATTTCTACTGTCTCGTGACGCACAGTGTTGGCGTTACGAATACGAGTAAGCATATCTGCGATAGGATCAGACATAGTCATGTGTGTAAACCTCCTTCCCGTTTATAAACTTCTTACCAACTTGCTTTTTTCACGCCAGGAATCTGGCCTTTATAAGCTAACTCACGGAAACAAATTCTGCAAATTTTGAACTTTTGCAGTACCGAATGTGGACGACCGCAACGCTCGCAACGTGTGTATGCACGTACTTTGAACTTGGGCTCGCGTTGTTGTTTAACTTTCATTGAAGTTTTTGCCACTTAGCCTGACACCTCCTAAACATTTTCGGAGAAATGGATGAACCGTCCTTATTTTGTGAAAGGCATTCCCAGTTGAGTCAGAAGCTCACGGGATTCCTCATCCGTCTTAGCAGTCGTTACAATAACGATGTCCATACCGCGTGCTTTATCTACTTTATCATATTCGATTTCGGGGAAAATCAATTGGTCCTTAAGACCAAGTGTATAGTTACCGCGACCGTCAAATGATTTAGTCGAAACCCCACGGAAGTCACGTACGCGTGGAAGTGTTACGTTAAGCAATTTGTCCAGGAAGTAATACATGCGATCTCCGCGCAGTGTTACTTTAACCCCGATCGGCATGTTTTCGCGCAGTTTGAAACCGGCGATAGATTTCTTTGCTTTGGTGATCACCGGTTTTTGACCAGCAATCAGTTGCATATCGTTAACTGCAGCATCAAGTACTTTGGAGTTTTGAACAGCGTCACCTACACCCATGTTGATGACGATCTTCTCGATCTTAGGCACTTGCATTACAGTCGTGTAGTTGAACTTCTGCATCAAAGCAGGTGTGATTTCATTCAGAAAACGTTCTTTCATTCTTGCCGCCATGAAGATTTACCTCCTTTCTTTAGGACTGTATTAGTCGATAATCTCTCCGGATCTTTTAGCTACCCGAACCTTCTTACCGTTATCGAGCACTTTATAACCAATACGGGTAACTTTACCGCTCTTCGGATCAATGTGCATTACGTTGGACACATGAATCGAAGCTTCTTGCTCAATGATTCCACCTTGTGGATTCAACTGGTTCGGCTTCTGGTGTTTTTTCACCATGTTCACGCCTTCTACCAGAACGCGGTTTTCACGAGGATAAGCAGCGATGACACGGCCTTTTTTACCTTTGTCTTTCCCGCTAATCACAAGTACCACATCATCTTTTTTCACGTGCAGTTTATTGTTATGGGATTCCAGAACTTTTTTCACTCTAGGCATTTATTACACCTCCTATGACACTTTTTGGGACATTTCCTTTAGATTACTTCCGGTGCCAAGGAAACGATCTTCATGTAGTCTTTATCGCGAAGTTCGCGAGCAACTGGTCCGAAGATACGTGTTCCGCGCGGGCTTCTGTCGTCTTTTACAACAACAGCTGCATTTTCGTCGAATGCGATGTAAGATCCATCTTTACGGCGAACGGAACGTTTGGTACGTACAACTACCGCTTTAACAACATCACCCTTTTTGACAACGCCGCCTGGTGTTGCTTGTTTAACGGAACAAACGATCAAATCACCGATTGCTGCTGTACGGCGTCCAGTACCACCCAGTACGCGGATACACATCAGTTCCTTCGCACCAGAGTTATCAGCCACATGCAAACGTGTAAATGGTTGAATCATTATTAATTTCCTCCTTCCGATCAAGCTTCATAGGTCGTCTTAAATGATAACCGCTGCTTCTACCACTTCAACAAGTCTCCAGCGTTTGTCCTTAGACAACGGACGAGTTTCCATGACTTTCACGATATCACCGATTTTCGCAACATTCTCTTCATCATGTGCCTTGAATTTCTTCGTGGACTTGATGCGTTTGTGATACAGATTGTGCTTCTTATAGGTTTCAACAGCAATTACGATGGTTTTATCCATTTTGTCGCTGACTACTTTACCGATCAGCACTTTACGTGCATTACGTTCTTCGCTCATAGTTAGCCTCCTTCCTGATTACGGATTAAGCATCCGCCGTCACTTAACTGATCCCAAGTACTCTTTGATGGATAACGGTTTTAGCACGAGCTATTTCCTTGCGCACGTCACGAATCCGAGTCGGGTTATCCAGTTGGCCAGTTGCCAATTGAAAACGGAGATTGAAGAGTTCTTCTTTGAAACCAGCGATCTTCTGTTCAATCTCGGCAGTGGTTAAGTTGCGAAGTTCATTAGCTTTCATTTGCTTCACCACCCAATTCTTCACGTTTCACAAACTTAGTCTTTACAGGCAGCTTGTGAGCGGCAAGACGCATCGCTTCACGAGCGATTTCTTCCGACACGCCTCCGAGTTCGAACATAATCTTACCCGGTTTAACTACGGCTACCCATTTTTCAACGTTACCTTTACCACTACCCATACGAACCTCAAGAGGCTTTTGAGTAATAGGCTTATCTGGGAAAATCTTGATCCAAACCTGACCACCACGTTTGATGTAACGTGTCATTGCAATACGGGCAGCTTCGATCTGACGGTTAGTGATCCAAGATGGTTCCAGAGCTTGCAGGCCGAATTCGCCGAAGTTAAGTTCTGTACCGCCTTTTGCCATACCCTTCATGTGACCGCGTTGTTGCTTGCGGTGTTTAACGCGTTTTGGTACCAACATGATTAGTTGCCTCCTTCCTGAGCAGCTTGTTTCTTAGCTGGGGGAAGAACTTCTCCACGGTAGATCCATACTTTCACGCCGATGCGGCCGTAAGTAGTATGTGCTTCAGCCGTTCCGTAATCGATATCGGCACGAAGCGTATGAAGTGGAACTGTTCCTTCGCTATAACCTTCTGAACGGGCAATCTCAGCGCCGCCAAGACGTCCGCCAACTTGAGTTTTAATTCCTTTTGCGCCGGAACGCATAGTTCTTTGAATCGCTTGTTTCAGAGCACGACGGAACGATACACGACGTTCCAATTGTTGTGCGATGCTTTCAGCAACAAGAATAGCATCCAATTCAGGGTGCTTAATTTCGTTGATGTTGATGTGAACCTTTTTGCCGCCAGCAATTGCTGTAACTGCGCTGCGAAGTACTTCTACTTCTGCTCCGCCTTTACCAATTACCATACCTGGCTTAGCAGTGTGAATTGTAACGTTCACTCGGCTTGCCGCTCTTTCGATCTCGATGCGGGAAACAGAGGAATCCTTCAACTTGCCTTTAAGGTATTCCCGGATTTTGACGTCTTCCATTAAAAGAGTACCGAAATCTTTGCCTGCATACCATTTAGATTCCCAATCGCGAATAATACCGATTCGGAGTCCGACTGGATTTACCTTTTGACCCACGTGTTATCCCTCCTTATTTCTCAGATACCACCAAAGTAATGTGGCTGGTACGTTTATTGATCCGGCTTGCGCGGCCCATGGCGCGCGGACGGAAACGTTTCATAGTAGGACCCTGGTTAACGAAAACTTCGCTAACGAACAAACTGTTCACGTCCATTGAGTAGTTGTGCTCAGCATTGGCGATCGCCGAGTTAAGCAATTTCTCAACTACCGGAGAAGCGGATTTTGGAGTGTGGCGAAGAATTGCAATTGCTTCCCCCACTTGCTTGCCGCGAATCAAGTCAACAACCAGTTTCGCTTTGCGAGCGGAAATCCGCACCGATCTAGCATGTGCTTTTGCTTCCATTGTTTTCCCTCCTCTCAAACGAAGACGTTAATTATCTTCTGGTTTTCTTATCGTCACCCGCGTGGCCTTTGTAAGTACGTGTTGGCGCGAACTCGCCCAACTTGTGACCTACCATATCTTCCGTTACGTATACAGGCACGTGTTTGCGGCCGTCATATACACCAAACGTATGTCCGATAAACTGAGGGAAAATGGTTGAGCGACGGGACCAAGTTTTAACTACAACTTTTTTATCAGCCTCGTTCAAATCCTCAACTTTTTTCAGCAGGTAGCCATCAATAAACGGCCCCTTCTTTAAACTGCGACCCATGTGTGAATCCTCCCTTCATCCGGTTCTTCAAACCGCGAATCGACGCTTCGCGTTAAGCTAACTTATCAGAAGCGTCTTATTTTGTGCGGCGGCGAACGATATATTTATCAGATGCCTTGTTTTTCTTACGCGTTTTGTAACCGAGGGTTGGTTTGCCCCAAGGAGACATAGGCGATTTACGTCCGATAGGAGCGCGACCTTCACCACCACCGTGTGGGTGATCGTTCGGGTTCATTACAACACCGCGTACTTCTGGACGTTGGCCAAGCCAGCGACTGCGTCCGGCTTTACCGATTTTGATCAGTTCGTGATCTTCGTTACCTACGGAACCAATCGTTGCGCGGCATACGCTGAGGATTCTGCGTACTTCACCGGAGTTCAAGCGAACGGATACGTATTTTTCTTCCTTACCCAGCAACTGAGCTTCAGTACCAGCAGCACGAACCAATTGTCCGCCTTTGCCAGGTTTCAACTCAATGTTGTGGATAATTGTACCTACCGGAATATTCTCCAGAGGAAGGCTGTTACCAACTTTGATGTCGGCTGCAGGGCCGGACTCAACTTTATCCCCAACTTTCAGACCTTTAGGAGCGATAATGTAACGTTTCTCTCCATCTGCATAGTGGATCAAAGCAATGTTGGAAGTACGGTTCGGGTCATACTCGATCGTAGCAACGCTACCTGGTATGCCGTCTTTAGTCCGTTTGAAATCGATGATACGATATTTACGTTTGTGTCCGCCGCCATGGTGACGAACCGTAATTTTACCTTGGTTGTTACGTCCCGCTTTTTTGCTCAGCGGCGCAAGCAACGATTTCTCTGGCTGGTTTGTTGTGATTTCTTCAAACGTAGACACGGACATGCCGCGTCTTGCCGGAGATGTCGGTTTGTACTTTTTGATTGGCACTATAGTTCCCTCCTTACTTCACAGAGTTTTATTCTACCGCTTCAAAGAATTCGAGCGGTTTGCTGTCCGGGCTAAGTTTAACGATGGCTTTTTTCCACTCTGGAGTGTAACCAGAATATTTGCCGTAACGTTTCAGTTTACCAGGCACGCGCATTGTATTCACACTAACTACTTTCACTTTAAAAATAGCTTCAACAGCTTTTTTGATTTCGGTCTTGTTAGAACGGATATCCACTTCAAAAGCGTATTTCAATTCGCTCATGTATTCGGATGTGCGTTCCGTAATCACCGGACGCTTGATAATATCACGCGGATCTTTCATTACGCGAACACCTCCTCTACCTTCAGAACTGCTTCTTTAGTGATGATCAGTTTGTCGTACGTCAGTACGTCAAGAACATTGATGCCGTCAGCCGCTACGAATTTCACCCCAGGGATGTTACGAGCGGAAAGTGCTACATTGTCATCATAGCTAGGAGCTACGATCAGAGCTTTGCTACCCACTTTAAGGTTGTTCAGAATCGCTGCGAATTCTTTCGTCTTCGGAGCATTCATAGTCAAGCTGTCCAATACGATGATGTCGTTCCCGAGTACTTTCGAGGACAACGCGGATTTGATGGCCAACCGGCGAACCTTCTTAGGCAATTTCCAGGAATAGCTGCGTGGTGTTGGTCCGAAGACTACGCCGCCGCCTTTCCATTGTGGCGAACGAATGGAGCCTTGACGAGCACGACCTGTACCTTTTTGTTTCCAAGGCTTACGTCCGCCGCCACGCACTTCAGAACGTCCTTTTACTTTGTGTGTACCACGACGAAGGGAAGCTCTTTGCATAAGTGCAGCTTCATGCAGCACATGTACGTTCGGTTCGATACCGAAAACTGAATCACTCAGTTCAACTTCGCCAACTTCGTTACCACTAATATTAAAAAGTGTTACTTTTGGCATTTCATGTTCCTCCTTTCTTCAGAAATTATTTCTTAACGGTTTGTTTAACTTTCACGAAGCTGTTTTTAGGGCCTGGAATCGCGCCTTTAACCAGCAATACATTACGTTCTACGTCAACTCGGATGATCTCAAGCTTTTGAACCGTTACAGTCGTGTGACCCATATGTCCTGGCAGGCGTTTACCCTTAGGAACACGGTTAGCTTGAATGGAACCCATGGAGCCTGGTCTTCTGTGGTAACGCGATCCGTGTGCCATTGGTCCGCGGCTTTGTCCCCAGCGTTTGATGTTACCCTGGAAACCTTTACCTTTCGAAGTACCTGTTACGTCAACAAATTCGCCTTCTGCGAAGATGTCAGCCTTAAGCTCTTGTCCAACCTCGAGTGACCCGAGGTCAACACCGCGAATTTCGCGAACGTAGCGCTTAGGTGTTGCATTTGCCTTTTTGGCGTGACCCTGTTCAGGCTTGTTAGAGCGACTTTCCTTCTTATCGGAAAAGCCCAACTGCACTGCTTCATATCCGTCGATATTCAGGTCTTTCTTTTGCAGTACCACACAAGGTCCAGCTTCGATTACCGAAACGGCAATTACATTACCTTCTGGAGTAAACACTTGAGTCATACCGAGTTTTTTTCCTAAGATACCTTTCAATGTTGACACCTCTTTTCTTTTCTTAATTACTCAATGATAGTATTACAATTTGATTTCGATATCTACACCGGACGGTAGATCCAAGCGCATCAAGGCATCCACAGTTTGTGGTGTTGGGTTCACAATATCGATCAAACGTTTGTGAGTCCGTTGTTCAAACTGTTCACGGGAATCCTTGTACTTGTGTACCGCACGGAGAATAGTAATAATTTGCTTCTCAGTTGGCAACGGAATCGGCCCGGATACACCAGCACCCGAACGTTTTGCTGTTTCAACGATTTTCTCTGCGGATTGATCAAGAATTCTGTGGTCGTATGCTTTCAAGCGGATACGAATTTTTTGCTTTGCCATTTTAGTCCCTCCTTCTATCGCCCAATTTATTATCGGACATACTCCGTGAAAATTTTCTGACGTCGACCTCATGGCAAAGGGGCCGGGTGTGTCAGTAACCTCTCACATCATCGCAACGTCTCAGAACAACATTTATTATTATATATAATAGACGGCAAGATTGCAAGTGATAATCAAAAATAGTTCACGATTTTTTCATCCGCTGTTTCTTTCTATAATATAGGCATTTTGATGTTCCAAATCTATATTTTGGCCTCTTCAACGGTCACAATTTCCTGCATCTAACCTACCTGGATTCTGCTCTCATAAAACAGATTGATCCGATCTAAAGCTATGTAAGTGTACATGTCCTTCATTGTCATTCCCTGAGACTCTAGAGCAGACGGAACAGTACTATGGCAAGGTATTGTCTACTTCATCGCTACACTCCACCAGCAGCTCTACAGCCGCATTAGTATCAATGCTCATAGCTTTGTGCCCAAAGCTAAATTCAGTAATCTAGCTATTTGGGCACGGTCTGAATAACTTATTGTGTTAATGATCTGGAAAAGTCACTATTTCGGTTTTAATCTCTTATATATTGTTCATCAATAAAGAAATGCGACTCAGCTTTATTTATATCCCCCAATCCGTAAAAGTGAATCCATATCAATGATCTCCACTTTTCTGTTACGTAAAGTAATTATGTTAACACTTATTAATTTGCGCAGTTTTCGGCTTAATGTTTCCGCAGATGTTCCAATCATAGCTGCGATTTCTTTTTTTGCAGAGGGTAATTCTATGACTTGCCTCTGAGCTGTGTTGACTTCCCCCGATTTGTTTCCATGTGCAAGTTTCACTAGAAGTCTCGCAAGTCTTTTTTCCACCTCAAACATATGCATGACTCCTGCCGTCTCTTCCGCCTGCTGCAGTTGCTCACTCATTGACATAAGAAAACTGAATGCCAGCGAAGCGTTCTGTTCTAAAAGGGGCAGAAAATCCTTCCGTCGCATCTGACATACACTCCCGCTCTCAACAATCTCCGCAGTGAAATTATTCTGCTTATGATGCAGTAAGGCAAACTGCCCGAAATAATCTCCTGGGAAAAGATATCGCACTACATGCTGTTTTCCTTCTGCATTACATTGAGTTAATTTGATCAGGCCGCTTTTAACCACAAACAATGCATCTGATTCTTCGCCTTCTCTGAATACCTGTTGCCCTTTATTGTAGTAATTGGATTCGATTATGGATTGAATTACAGATAATTCTCCATCTGAAAGAGCCTGAAATACTGGCACTCCCCGGACACAGGAGAGCGATTCACAAATATCACAGTTCATTGTTTACACATCCTATTCCTTTAATTTTCTCTCAACATATCAAGAATGCTAAGGGAACCGAGTGACTACCCGCACAAATTCCAAAAAACTTGATCCACATCAAGGAATATTCTCTTCACATCCCTCAAAATAAAAGTATAGAGAGAGAACAATAAGAAGGAGATGAAATTAATGAATCTGCGATACACCTTTGATGATATGAAAAAAGTGGATCGATCACAGCTGGGGGATATGGTTCCTCTGGAGCTCTTTCGAACGATTCGTCTTATTGGCTTAAATCAAGGCTTACCGCTTGGCGGTAAAGGAACCACACTAACTATAGGAAGGAAGATTGGTGAGAGCCTGCCTGCTACCTCTGTAGAGGAACTGATTATGCTATTCGAAGATCTCAAGATTGGACTCCCCCGAATAGTTCATTCAGATGAACACAAAATAAACATACAGTCGAGGATTGCTTCTGCAAAGGTCTACCCACCCTTGCTGAGGAAAAAATGATTTGCGATTTGGAAGGAGCCATTCTGGAGGGAGCTCTAACTAAAATACTGGGAAGAAAAATTTCAGTAAAAGAGATCAAGTGTAATGCAACTGGCCATGAACATTGTGAATATGAGGTTAAACTGTAATCTTAACAAATCAAACAATTGAAAGCAGGGAATGACATGGAGAAAAAAACTGTAGCAGAAGCAATTCATTACCAGGAAGAGCGTTTTACAAAGAGAATTCTTTTTCAAAAAGGGGATAGCTTAGTCTTCGTGCTTAATTTCATGCCAGATCAGCAGTTACCTGTCCACAAGCATCCAGGATCCGAAGTATACATCTTAGCGTTAAAAGGAGAAGGGACCATTCAAGTGAATGATATTGATTATCCTTTCGCTGAAGGAGAAATTCTGCATATTGCCGGTGATGAATCATTTGCTTACAAAAACAGCAGTGATCAGCCCGCAAGCCTGCATGTAGTATTAAGTAAAACTCCTAATTCAATGTACTCTAAGGAGATATAGGAGATAGTTCCAACTCTACTTTCAATCTATTTGGAGGTAGAGTTTTTTTGCGTAAAAAAGCAGGGACTCTTCGTTAGAAGAATCCCTGCTCTTGTAGTTCAGATCTAACCTTACGGATAGAGCTGAATTATTTTTGGATGGAAGCTACGGAACCGGCACCAACTGTACGTCCGCCTTCACGAATGGAGAATTTAGTACCTTCTTCAATAGCGATTGGGGAGATCAGGGAAACAGTTACAGTGATGTTGTCACCAGGCATAACCATTTCAGTACCTTCTGGCAGGTTGATGATGCCAGTTACGTCAGTTGTACGGAAGTAGAATTGTGGACGGTAACCAGTAAAGAATGGTTTGTGACGTCCGCCTTCTTCTTTAGTCAGAACGTAGATCTGAGCAGTGAACTCAGTGTGTGGGTTAACGGAGTTCGGCTTAGCCAATACTTGGCCACGCTCGATCATGTTACGGTCTACACCACGCAGCAATGCGCCGATGTTGTCGCCCGCTTGAGCGGAATCGAGCAATTTACGGAACATTTCAACGCCTGTAACAACGGATTTTTTCTTTTCTTCGTGAATACCAACGATTTCGATTTCTTCTCCGACTTTAACTGTTCCACGTTCTACGCGACCAGTTGCCACAGTACCGCGGCCAGTGATGGAGAATACATCTTCGACAGGCATCAAGAAAGGCTTGTCAGTTTGACGTTCTGGAAGCGGGATGTACGTGTCGATCGTTTCGAACATTTCAACGATCTTCTGTGCATATTCGCCTTCAGGGTTCTGAAGAGCTTCACGAGCAGATCCACGGATGATTGGAGTATCATCGCCTGGGAAGTCGTATTCGCTCAGCAAGTCGCGAACTTCCATTTCAACCAGTTCAAGCAACTCTTCGTCTTCAACCATGTCGCATTTGTTCAGGAACACGACGATGTAAGGAACACCTACTTGACGGGACAACAGGATGTGTTCACGAGTCTGTGGCATAGGGCCGTCAGCTGCGGATACAACCAGGATTGCTCCGTCCATTTGCGCTGCGCCAGTGATCATGTTTTTAACATAGTCGGCGTGTCCAGGGCAGTCTACGTGAGCGTAGTGACGGTTAGGAGTTTCATATTCAACGTGAGCTGTGGAAATAGTGATACCACGTTCGCGTTCTTCAGGAGCTTTGTCGATTTGGTCGAATGCTACAGCAGCGCCACCGTATTTTTTGGACAATACAGTAGTGATTGCAGCAGTCAGAGTCGTTTTACCATGGTCGACGTGACCAATGGTACCGATGTTAACGTGTGGTTTGTTACGTTCAAACTTTGCCTTTGCCATTTGAACAGTTCCTCCTTAATGTGGGGTTCCTTATATTTGAGCCGCCCGCCTACATGTAATTCTAGATGACTGAGTATTGATATCCGGACGGCAAGTTAAAATGGAGACTATTCTCCGCCTTTGTTCTTGGATACGATTTCTTCTGCAATGGATTTAGGAACTTCTTCATAGTGAGAAAGCTCCATTGAGAATACACCGCGTCCTTGAGTACCAGAACGGAGAGTTGTGGAGTATCCGAACATTTCGGAAAGAGGCACCTTTGCACGGATAATTTGCGCTCCACCACGGGAATCCATACCTTCGATTCTACCGCGACGGGAGTTCAGCATACCCATAACATCGCCCATGTATTCCTCAGGGACAGTTACTTCCACTTTCATGATTGGCTCGAGCAGTACAGGTTTGCACTTTTCTTTAGCCGCTTTGAGTGCCATCGAGCCGGCAATTTTGAACGCCATTTCGTTGGAGTCAACATCATGATAAGAACCATCTACGATGGTTGCCTTAACGTCTACAAGCGGGAAGCCTGCAAGAACGCCGTTTTTCATTTGCTCTTCAATACCGGCAAGTGCAGGAGCGATGTATTCTCTAGGTACAGAACCACCGACAACTTTACTTTCGAATTTGCTGCCTGTACCTGGCTCGAGGGGTTCAAACTCAACCCATACGTGACCGTACTGACCGCGACCGCCGGACTGGCGAACGAATTTACCTTCAACGCGTGCTGGTGCTTTGAATGTTTCGCGGTAAGCAACCTGTGGTTTACCCACGTTGGTTTCTACCTTGAATTCGCGGCGCATACGGTCGATGATAATATCCAGGTGAAGCTCACCCATACCTGCCAGGATAGTTTGGCCAGTTTCTTCATCAGTGTGAGCACGAAGAGTTGGATCCTCTTCAGTCAACTTTCCGAGAGCAACGCCCAATTTATCTTGGTCAGCTTTGGTTTTTGGTTCAACTGCGATTTCGATAACCGGATCAGGGAAGTTCATGGACTCCAGGATTACCGGGTGTTTCTCGTCGCAAAGTGTATCGCCTGTACTTGTGTCCTTCAGACCAACTGCTGCCGCGATATCACCGGAATATACAATGGAGATTTCTTGGCGGCTGTTCGCATGCATTTGCAGGATACGGCCGATACGCTCACGTTTGTTCTTAGTAGCATTAACTACATAAGAACCGGATTCCAGTACACCGGAGTATACGCGGAAGAACGTAAGTTTACCTACATAAGGGTCTGTCATGATTTTAAATGCCAGTGCTGCGAATGGTTCTTCGTCCGAAGAGTGACGAACCGCTTCTGTACCGTCATCCAGATGACCTTGAATAGCAGGTACATCCAGTGGGGATGGCAAGTAATCAACAACAGCGTCCATCATGAGCTGAACACCTTTGTTACGGTAGGAGGATCCGACAATTACAGGGAAGATCTTAACGTCACATACGCCTTTGCGCAGTGCAGCTTTGATTTCGTCAACTGTGATTTCTTCGCCTTCCAGGTACTTCATAGTCAGATCTTCGTCAAGTTCTGCTACCTTCTCGATTAACTCAAGACGCAGAGTCTCAACTTGTTCCAAATAATCAGCAGGAATTTCTGTGATTTCGATATTTTGACCAAGGTCATCTTTGAAGATATGAGCTTTTTGCTCAACCAGGTCAATAATACCAACGAAGTCGTTTTCGGCACCAATTGGCAGTTGAATTGCAACTGCGTTGGCTTGCAAGCGATCACGCATGCTTTCTACGACGTTAAGGAAGTCCGCGCCAATGATATCCATTTTGTTAACATATGCGATACGGGGAACACCATAACGGTCAGCCTGTCTCCATACAGTTTCAGACTGAGGTTCAACGCCCTCTTTCGCACTGAAAACGCCTACTGCCCCATCCAATACACGAAGGGAACGTTCAACTTCAACAGTGAAGTCAACGTGTCCCGGAGTATCAATGATATTGATGCGGTGACCTTTCCATGCAGCAGTTGTAGCGGCGGAAGTAATAGTGATTCCGCGCTCCTGTTCCTGTTCCATCCAGTCCATTGTTGCAGCACCTTCGTGAACTTCACCGATTTTGTGCGTACGGCCTGTATAGAATAGAATCCGCTCAGTGGTAGTAGTCTTACCAGCATCAATATGTGCCATGATCCCGATATTACGTGTATTTTTCAAGGAGAACTCTCTTGCCATGAAATGGGTCTCCCTTCAAAATATAAGTTATTTGAACGGCTTTAGATCCTACCAGCGGTAGTGAGCAAACGCTTTGTTCGCTTCAGCCATTTTGTGCGTATCTTCGCGTTTCTTAACAGAAGCGCCTGTGTTGTTGGAAGCATCGATAATCTCAGCCGCCAAACGCTCTTCCATAGTCTTCTCACCGCGGTTGCGTGAGTAGTTCACGAGCCAACGTAATCCCAGAGCAGTACGTCTCTCAGGTTTAACCTCGATAGGCACTTGGTAGTTAGCACCGCCGACACGACGAGCTTTTACTTCCAATACCGGCATGATATTCTTGATGGCTGCTTCGAAAACTTCCATCGGTTCTTTGCCCGTACGTTCTTGGATCAATTTAAACGAATTGTACAGAATGCTTTGAGCGACACCTCTTTTACCACCCAGCATAATACGGTTGATCAAACGAGTAACCAACTTGCTATTATACAATGGATCTGGCAATACATCTCTCTTAGTAACTGGACCTTTGCGTGGCATGGATATCCCCCTTTCTTAAATGTTTATTATTCAGGTATTGCAATCTTATTTCTTAGCCTTAGGACGTTTCGCACCATATTTGGAGCGAGCTTGCATCCGGTTAGCTACGCCTGCAGTATCTAGAGCGCCACGTACGATGTGGTAACGAACTCCTGCAAGGTCCTTAACTTTACCTCCGCGCAGCAATACTACACTGTGCTCTTGAAGGTTATGTCCGATCCCCGGAATGTAAGCAGTCACCTCAAGACGGTTCGTCAAACGAACACGGGCATACTTACGAAGTGCGGAGTTTGGTTTACGTGGTGTCATTGTGCCTACACGAGTGCATACACCGCGTTTTTGCGGAGCGCTCAAGTTTGTAGCCTCACGCTTCAGGGCGTTAAACCCTTTTTGCAGAGCGGGAGATTTGGACTTTTCGATTTTGGCTTGACGGCCTTTACGAACCAGTTGATTAATAGTTGGCATGTTGTGCCACCCCCTTCCTGAAATGATAATCCATTTACGAACATTAAGTCCACAGACCCAGGCGGTTCATAAAAAGACAAATGAAAAGTCTTTGCTGCCGGAGTGTACCCCGGTACAAAAACAATTTCCTTGCTATTGTTTTAAGACGGCTGCCATAGCAGCACCAACTTCTATACCGCAAGCTTTGCCCAAGTTCAGCATGGTATCAACATAAGTGATCTTCACGCCTTGTTTGTTGCAAAGCATAACAATTCTGGAAGTAAGCCGTTGATCTCCGTCCTCCGCCACATAGACTTCTGCGGCTTGGCCCAACTCTACCGCCTTGACGGTTTGTTTGGTACCGATCTTGACCTGAGCATCCTGCAATCCCATATCATCAGTCATAATATATGATTACCTCCAATGAACAAGAATAACAAGGCCACTCACGCACCTTAGACATATTAGCATTATCATCTGATGATGTCAAGAAATTCGGCAATAAATTTATAAATATTCACAGTGGAGTGACCGCGTCACGATCTATAACGACCATGACGCGTAAAACTGCCACTATGATTATTCAACTATTCAGCAGGAACCGTCTCTAGAGCTTCCAGCTTGCTTTCTTCATTCGGATCGCTAAGCGTGACATTGCGGTAACGGTTCATACCCGTACCGGCAGGAATCAGCTTACCAATCAGAACGTTTTCTTTCAGGCCGAGAAGTTTATCCACTTTACCTTTGATCGCTGCATCTGTCAGGACACGAGTTGTTTCCTGGAAGGATGCCGCAGATAAGAAGGAGTCTGTTTCAAGCGAAGCCTTGGTAATACCTAGCAGTACCGGTTTGGCAACTGCCGGCTCCTTACCAGACAGAATTGCTTCCTTGTTGGCTGCTTCATACTCATGAATATCAGAGAAAGCACCCGGCAACAGATTCGTATCACCAGCTTCGATGATGCGGATCTTGCGCAGCATTTGCTTAATCATAACTTCAATGTGCTTATCATTGATTTCAACGCCCTGGTTACGATATACACGCTGTACTTCTTGCAGAATGTAGTTTTGTACCCCGCGGATCCCTTTGATGCGCAGCATTTCTTTCGGGTCGATCGAACCGTCTGTCAGTTCATCCCCAGCTTCGATCTCCTGGCCTTCACTAACACGTAGACGCGAGCCATAGGTAATAGAGTAGGTTTTGGATTCAGCTTCCCCTTGTACCTCGATTTCACGACGGTCCTTGGTTTCACGGATTTCCTTGATTACACCATCAATCTCACTAATTGTCGCCTGACCTTTAGGGTTACGGGCTTCAAACAGTTCTTGAATACGAGGCAAACCTTGCGTGATGTCATCACCGGCAACACCACCGGTATGGAACGTACGCATGGTAAGCTGGGTTCCTGGCTCACCGATGGATTGAGCGGCGATAATACCTACAGCTTCACCGATATCCACATGTTTGCCTGTTGCCAGATTACGTCCGTAGCATTTCTTGCAGACCCCGTGACGGGCACGGCAGCTCAATACAGAGCGAATCTGCAGCTTGGTTACCCCTGCGTTCACAATTTCCTCAGCCTTGTCGGAGTCAATCAGATCGTTACGGTTAACGATGACTTCCTTCGTCTCTGGATGACGAACAGTTTCAAAGGAGTAACGGCCTTCAATACGGTCATACAAATCCTCGATAACTTCCTTGCCATCCTGTATCCGGCTGACAGTGAAGCCTTTATCCGTACCACAGTCTTCTTCACGGACAATAACGTCTTGTGCAACGTCAACGAGACGACGGGTTAGATAACCAGAGTCCGCTGTACGCAGCGCTGTATCGGCCAGACCTTTACGAGCTCCGTGAGTGGAAATAAAGTACTCGAGGACGGTTAGGCCTTCACGGAAGTTCGCCTTGATTGGCAATTCAAAAATCCGTCCTGAAGGTGTAGCCATCAGACCACGCATACCACCCAGCTGTGTAATCTGCGATTTGTTACCACGCGCCTTGGAGTCAACCATGAGCATGATAGAATTGAACCGGTCCATCGATTTGAGCAGGATGTTCGTAAGATCATCCTTCGTCTTCGACCAGATTTCAATGACGCGGTCATACCGCTCATCATTGGTAATCAGACCACGACGGTATTGGTTGGCAACCACATCAACCTTAGCTTCCGATTCTTTAAGAATGGTTACTTTCTCTTCAGGTACAATAACATCCGATACGGCTACAGTAACACCGGAACGAGTGGAGTACGTGAAGCCGAGTTGCTTGATTTTATCCAAAATCATAGATGTCTTGGTTGTATGGTAAATCTCAAAGCAACGGGCAATAATTAAACCTAAATATTCTTTACCTACTGCACTTGCATCCGGCAGGCTCATGATTAATTCGCGAATATCCGCGCCTTTTTCATAAATGAAATATTTCTCAGGTGTGCCTTGCAGCAAGTTGGTTTTTGTTGCTTCGTTGATGTAAGGGAAACTGCTTGGATAGATTTCGTTGAAGATAATCTTACCGACAGTTGTAATTAGCATTGCATTCTGCTGAGCTTCCGTAAAGCATGTTTTGCCGAGAGCTTTGGCAGGAATAGCTACGCGAGCATGTAAGCCTGCAGTTCCGCGTTGGTAAGCCGATACAGCTTCGTTCACGGTACGCAGAATCATGCCACTTCCCTTTTCTTCCTTGTTGTCCATGGTCAAATAGAATGTACCAAGGACCATATCCTGAGAAGGTGTAACTACCGGTTTGCCATCTTTAGGGTTCAGAATGTTACCGGAAGCCAGCATCAGGATACGTGCTTCAGCCTGAGCTTCAGCGGACAGAGGAACGTGAACTGCCATCTGGTCACCGTCAAAGTCGGCATTGTAAGCCGTACATACGAGTGGGTGCAGACGGATAGCATGACCCTCAACCAGAATGGGTTCAAATGCTTGAATCCCGAGTCTGTGAAGCGTAGGTGCGCGGTTCAGCAGAACCGGATGCTCCTTAATAACATCTTCAAGCACATCCCACACTTCTGGGCTGACACGTTCAACTTTGCGTTTTGCACTCTTGATGTTATGGGCAAGGCCCTTGTTAACAAGTTCTTTCATCACGAACGGCTTGAACAATTCGAGCGCCATTTTCTTAGGCAGACCGCATTGATACATTTTCAGGTACGGGCCTACTACGATAACGGAACGTCCAGAATAGTCAACACGTTTACCGAGCAAGTTCTGACGGAAACGTCCCTGTTTACCTTTCAGCATATGGCTGAGGGATTTGAGCGGACGATTACCAGGACCTGTTACAGGACGGCCACGACGGCCGTTATCAATCAAAGCATCTACGGCCTCTTGAAGCATGCGTTTCTCGTTCTGCACGATAATGTCTGGCGCACCGAGGTCTAACAGTCTTTTCAGACGGTTATTACGGTTAATTACACGACGATACAGATCATTAAGGTCAGACGTAGCAAAACGGCCACCATCGAGTTGAACCATTGGACGAAGCTCAGGAGGAATAACCGGAAGTACATCCATGATCATCCAGTCAGGCTTGTTGCCGGAGTTGCGGAAAGCCTCGATCACTTCCAGGCGTTTGATCGCCCGGTTGCGGCGTTGACCTTGAGCTGTGCGCAGCTCTTCTTTGAGGAATTCCAGCTCTTTATCGATATCGATATCCTGAAGGAGCTTTTTAACCGCTTCAGCACCCATTCCGGCTTGGAATCCGTAACCGTATTTTTCACGATAGCTGCGGTATTCCTTCTCGGACAGAAGTTGTTTCTTCTCCAACGGTGTTTCACCTGGATCCGTTACAACATAAGATGCAAAGTAGATGATCTCTTCAAGCGATCTTGGGGACATATCAAGGGCCAGACCCATACGGCTTGGAATCCCTTTGAAATACCAGATATGAGAAACCGGAGCAGCCAATTCGATGTGACCCATACGTTCACGACGAACCTTGGCACGTGTAACTTCAACGCCGCAACGATCGCACACAACGCCTTTATAACGTACACGTTTGTATTTACCGCAATGGCATTCCCAGTCTTTTTGCGGTCCGAAAATGCGCTCGCAGAACAAGCCCTCTTTTTCCGGTTTCAACGTACGATAGTTAATGGTTTCCGGTTTTTTTACTTCTCCGCGGGACCAAGAGCGAATTTTTTCCGGAGAAGCAAGCCCGATTTTCATAAATTCAAAACTGTTGATGTCCAACAAGGAGCAACCCTCCTTAATCTATATCTTGATTTATTACCGCATAGGCCCTCTCTTGACGGTTAGGTCAACAGAGGGCACGGTTCATTTCAATGAAATTCAGCTTTACTAGAACTACTCTATCCCGACTTCCGCGCCTTCCAAATTCAGGCTCAGCTTGTCGCCTGACGTCTCGTCCTCATCGTCCAGTTCCTTCATCTCAATCTCCTGCTCATCGCCACTGAGGATCTTAACATCCATACCCAGCGACTGCAGTTCCTTGATCAATACTTTGAACGCTTCGGGTACACCAGGTTCCGGCAAGTTCTCACCCTTGACAATGGCTTCGTACGTTTTCACACGTCCAACCACGTCATCGGATTTTACTGTCAAGATTTCTTGCAGTGTATAAGCAGCGCCATAGGCTTCAAGCGCCCAAACTTCCATTTCCCCGAAACGCTGTCCACCAAACTGGGCTTTACCGCCGAGTGGCTGCTGGGTAACGAGTGAGTAAGGACCTGTGGAGCGGGCATGAATCTTATCATCAACCATGTGCGCCAGTTTGATCATGTGCATGACACCGACAGTTACTTCACGTTCGAAGCGTTCACCTGTACGGCCATCGTATAGCACAGTTTTACCATTGCGTTGCATGCCGGCTTCTTCCATCGTATCGAAGACGTCATACTCGCGCGCACCGTCAAATACCGGAGTGGCAACGTGAATCCCCAGACGAAGTGCAGCCATACCAATATGAACTTCCAGCACCTGTCCGATATTCATACGGGAAGGAACGCCCAGCGGGTTCAGTACTACCTGTACTGGCGTACCATCTGGCAGGAAAGGCATATCTTCTTCAGGAAGTATACGGGCAACGACACCCTTGTTACCGTGACGTCCGGCCATTTTGTCACCCTCAGAGATCTTACGTTTCTGAGCGATGTAGACACGAACCAATTGATTCACACCTGGTGGTAGTTCATCACCATTCTCACGGGTGAATACTTTAACGTCAACGATAATACCATCACTACCATGAGGAACGCGCAGGGAAGTATCACGCACTTCACGTGCCTTCTCACCAAAGATTGCATGGAGCAGGCGCTCTTCAGCAGTCAGTTCAGTTACACCCTTAGGAGTTACTTTACCGACAAGGATGTCACCAGCATTGATTTCCGCACCAATACGGATAATACCGCGTTCGTCGAGATTGCGAAGCGCTTCTTCACCGACATTTGGAATATCACGGGTAATCTCTTCTGGTCCCAGCTTGGTATCACGAGCCTCAGATTCGTATTCTTCAATATGAATTGAAGTGTATACATCTTCTTTGACCAGCTTTTCACTCAACAGGATCGCATCCTCGTAGTTGTAACCTTCCCAAGTCATGAACGCAACAACTACGTTGCGGCCCAGGGCCAATTCACCCATTTCTGTGGAAGGTCCGTCTGCAAGAATGTCACCTTTCTTCACAAGGTCGCCTCTTTTAGCCAGTGGACGCTGATTTATACAGGTACCTTGGTTCGAACGCATAAATTTGTGTAATTTATATTTAACGATATCACCTTTAACCTCTTTGCCTTCAATCATCTCAACCCGGCGCAGCCAGATTTCGTTGGCAGAAGAACGTTCAATAATACCGTCATATTTGGAGACAATACATACGCCAGAGTCCTTAGCGGATTTATGCTCCATTCCTGTACCGACAAGTGGAGCCTTCGGAATCAGAAGTGGAACGGCTTGACGCTGCATGTTAGACCCCATCAGCGCGCGGTTGGAGTCATCGTTCTCAAGGAACGGAATGAGCGCCGTAGCGACTGATACAACCTGTTTTGGTGATACGTCCATGTAGTCAACGCGGTTACTAGGCATAGTGGTAATGTTGTCTGAATCCTTGTTGTAACGAACGATAACCATGTCTTCCTTAAAGGTTCCATCTTCATCGATCTGCACATTTGCCTGAGCAACTACATAGTTATCTTCTTCATCGGCGGTCAAATAATCGATATGTTCTGTCACCTTGCCGGTCTTTGGATCCACCCAACGGTACGGAGCCTCAATAAAGCCGTACTCATTGATGCGGGCAAAGGTGGACAAGGAGTTGATCAAACCGATATTCGGACCTTCCGGCGTTTCGATTGGACACATACGGCCGTAGTGACTGTGATGTACGTCGCGGACTTCAAAGCCTGCGCGTTCACGGGTCAGACCACCGGGTCCGAGTGCGGATAGACGACGCTTATGCGTAAGTTCAGCAAGCGGGTTCGTTTGGTCCATAAACTGCGACAGCTGGGAACTACCAAAGAATTCTTTAATAGACGCAATAACCGGGCGAATATTGATCAGAGCCTGCGGAGTAATTGCATTCGCATCTTGAATCGACATTCTCTCACGCACTACGCGTTCCATACGGGACAACCCGATACGGAATTGGTTCTGAAGCAATTCACCCACGGAACGCAGACGACGGTTACCCAAGTGGTCAATGTCATCTGTATTGCCGATACCATGCAGCAAATTAATAAAGTAGCTGATTGAGGAAATAATATCAGCCTGGGTAATATGTTTAACGGATTTATCGATATTGCCGTTGGCAATCAGCTTGATAACCCTGCCTTCCTCGATCGGCGAGAATACATCGATCGTTTGCAACGGGATATCTTCACTGTCCAGTACTCCACCGGTAACTCGGTAGGTTTTGGCAGCGACTTCTTTCTCAAAATAAGGGATCAGCTCATCAAGAAGTCTGCGGTCAACCATTTGTCCGGATTCCGCCAGAATTTCTCCAGTAGCCTCATCAACCAAAGGCTGTGCCAGCCGCTGATTAAACAACCGGTTCTTAATGTGCAGCTTTTTATTGATTTTGTAACGACCGACGTTAGCCAAATCATAGCGCTTCGGATCGAAGAAACGTGCGACCAAAAGGCTCTTTGCGTTATCTAGTGTCGGCGGCTCGCCCGGACGCAGACGCTCGTAGATTTCAATAAGCGCCTTCTCAGTGGAGTCCGTATTGTCTTTATCCAGCGTATTGCGAATATATTCATCATTCCCAAGCAGTTCCAGAATCTCGGCATCACTGCCGAAACCGAGAGCACGCAGAAGGACAGTAACTGGAATTTTACGTGTCCGGTCGATACGAACATACATGATGTCCTTAGCGTCCGTTTCCAATTCAAGCCAAGCTCCGCGGTTTGGAATTACTGTGGCGGTGTAGGTTTTTTTGCCGTTCTTATCTACTTTCGTGCTGAAATAGACGCTTGGAGAGCGAACCAACTGGCTGACAATAACCCGTTCCGCACCATTGATAATAAAAGTGCCGGTCTCCGTCATCAGCGGGAAATCTCCCATGAACACTTCCTGCTCTTTGACCTCACCGGTCTCCTTATTGATGAGCCGCACCTTCACACGCAGAGGAGCCGCATATGTCACGTCCCGCTCTTTAGCGTCGTCAACCGTATACTTCGGTTCGCCTAGGCTGTAATCAATGAACTCAAGCACCAAATTGCCTGTGAAATCCTGGATTGGCGAGATGTCCTGGAACATTTCACGCAAACCTTCCTCCAAAAACCAATCATACGATTTCTGTTGGATCTCGATCAGGTTAGGGACCTCGAGTACCTCTTTAATTCTCGCATAGCTCCGCCGAGTGCGTCGACCATACTGAACAAGATGTCCTGCCAACTTTACTCACCCCTCATGTCTACTCACTTAAAAATTGATTGCGAACCCTTGTTTGGACCCGTATAATGGAACCATAACACAAGGACTCAGCCATAAATAAAGAAAAGCCCTTATCGAATTCTTCGAAAAAAGAGCGCATCTTTCCACGGCCAAAATACTCCTTATCCGTAGATTTGCCTAAAACGTAGGTATTATACGTCACCAAGCAACAGTTTATGCGCTATTATCTATTGACCCGGCGACCCTCGCCGTGACAGGAACATAGAGAACTGAATTCGCAAAAACTTGCCGTACGGCATGCGCTTACCGGCGACAATATATTACTTGACATTTCAGCAAACTAAAGACATGGAGCCTATCTTAATACTGACATTTTATAATAATAACACTATCGACAATACATGTCAACATGCTATTTATTTTTATTTTTGTGCTTTAATAATCCGATAGCCTTTGTCTTTCCCTACTTCTTCTACATCCTCAAACATGCTCTCAAGCTTGGCTACTGCCGATGGTGCCCCCTGTTTCTTCTGAATCACAACCCACAGCGCTCCGCCCTTATTCAAATGCTCATAGGCTTGTTCGAAAATTTGATGCACCACCGTCTTACCGGCACGAATTGGAGGATTTGTCACAATCACATCGAATTTCCGTCCCTTCACGGCAGAGAGTACATCACTCTCCAATACGGTTACATTGCTAATCCCATTGTTCCGGGCATTCTCACGAGCTAGTTCTACCGCCCTGCTGTTAATATCAATCATCGTGATATGTCCCTTGGGGGCCAGATAAGCTGCGCTAATCCCAATCGGGCCGTAACCACAACCCACATCAAGTACGGAGGTTCCATCCGGAAAATCCATCGTTTCGATTAGTACACGGCTGCCGTAATCAATATCTCCTTTGGAAAAGACACCGGCGTCGCTGGTAAAGCGGAGGCTTTTTCCTCTTAGAACCGTATCGATGGTGCGTCTATCATGACGCGCATCCGGCTGCTGCGAGTAATAATGCTGCGACATATTATATTATCCTCCCTTTCGTTCTGCTCTTTCTAGCAAGGCATAGCTTATACAGCAACCCCCTTGAACAAGTTCAAGGGGGTTGCTAGAACTGGGAACAGGCATAACACCTATTCCCGGTGCAAAACCATAAAAGTTATATTACTTCACTTCTACAGCTGCGCCTGCTTCTTCCAATTTTGCTTTGGTAGCTTCGGCTTCTTCTTTGCTTACTTTTTCTTTGATTGCTTTTGGAGCGTTGTCTACGAGGTCTTTAGCTTCTTTCAAGCCCAGGCCTGTGATTTCGCGAACGATCTTGATAACGTTGATCTTGGAAGCGCCAGCGCCTGTCAAGATTACGTCGAATTCGGATTGTTCTTCTTCTACTGCTGCTACTGCACCGCCAGCTGCTACTGGAGCTGCTGCAGTTACGCCGAACTCTTCTTCGATTGCTTTTACCAGGTCGTTCAGTTCCAATACGCTCATGCCTTTAATTTCTTCCAAGATTGTTTCTTTGCTCATGATTGAACCTCCATTTTATATTTAAATTTATTTGTGGTAATGATTATAATACTAGAATCAAAGGCTTACGCGCTTTGTTCTTCCTTCTCAGCAACAGCCTTAACTGCAAGCGCGAAGTTGCGCATTGGAGCTTGAAGTACGCTAAGCAGCATAGACAGCAAACCTTCACGGGAAGGAAGCTCAGCCAGTGCTTTCAGTTGGTCCGCATCGATGACACGGCCCTCCACAACGCCACCCTTAAGTTTCAGAGCATCGTTCTTTTTAGCGAAATCGTTCAGAATCTTAGCGGCTACTACTGCGTCTGTTTCGCTGAAAGCGATCGCTGTAGGACCAGTCAGAACGGCATCGAGTTCAGTCAGTTCAGCCGCAGCTGTTGCACGACGAACCAATGTGTTCTTCAGGACTTGAAAATCAACCCCAGCTTCACGAAGCTGCTTGCGCAGTTCAGTCACTTGGGCAACGTTCAATCCGCGGTAGTCCGCAACAACAGTAGAAACACTGTTCTGCAGTTTGCCGGTAACAACATCAACCGCGTCCTGTTTAGCTTGGATTACTTTTGCATTTGCCAATTGTATACACCTCCTGAAAAATTATGTTACGGCGATTGTTTCCGAAAAAACAACACCGTCCTACGCAGGCATTAGAAAAGCCTCCGCAGATTCACGAAGGCTTGATAAAACGATAGTGATCCGGCAAGCGCCATACACTTCTTGTTTCTATCACAACACCTCGGTAGGGAATTAAGCCTCACGGCACCTACTGTCTACGGTAAGCATATTCAAGTTGAAGAATGATCACCTTAAAGTTCACAACTGTTACAGATTATCAAAGATGACCCAGAGAGTCAACCTTTATTTATCTGAAAGCAGCTGCATTCACACGAGCGCTTGGTCCCATAGTAGACGAAATTGCGATGCCTTTAAGATATACACCTTTGGCAGCAGCTGGTTTCGCACGGTTCAGAGCATCGATCAGGGATTTAAGGTTTTCGTTCAGTTGTTCAGCATTAAAAGACACTTTGCCGATAGGCGCGTGAATTTGGCCTGCTTTATCGAGACGGTATTCGATTTTACCGGCTTTAATTTCTTGAACAGCCTTAGTAACATCGAAAGTAACCGTGCCGGCTTTAGGGTTAGGCATGAGACCTTTACCACCAAGCAAACGACCAAGTTTACCGACTTCACTCATCATATCAGGTGTAGCTACGCAGACGTCGAATTCAAACCAGCCCTGTTGGATCTTGTTGATCATATCCTGATCACCTACAAAATCCGCGCCAGCAGCTTCCGCTTCTTTCGCTTTTTCACCTTTTGCAAATACAAGCACGCGTTGTGTTTTGCCTGTGCCGTGTGGCAGGACAACAACACCACGTACTGCTTGGTCTTGTTTACGGGGGTCTACACCCAGACGAACTGCTGCTTCAACGGTTTCGTCAAATTTAGCAGTGGCTGCCTTTTTCACAAGCTCTACAGCTTCTGAAGGCTCGTAAGTCGCTTCGCTATTGATTAGCTTAGCAGATTCCTGGTATTTCTTACCATGTTTAGCCATGAAAATGTTCCTCCTTTGTGGTATTAGCGGAAATTCCTCCCACATATTACGGTCATGCAAGACCGGTTCATCGAAAACATATTAGTCTTCGATTGTAATCCCCATACTGCGGGCAGTACCTTCAACCATACGCATTGCAGCTTCGATAGATGCAGCGTTCAGGTCGGGCATTTTTGTTTCAGCGATTTCACGAACCGCTGCGCGGCCCAGCTTCGCTACTTTTTTCTTGTTTGGTTCACCGGATCCTTTTTCTACTTTCGCAGCAATGCGAAGCAGAACAGCAGCCGGAGGAGTTTTGGTGATGAAGGTAAAGGAACGGTCTTCAAATACTGTAATTTCAACCGGAATGATCAAGCCAGCCTGGTCGGCAGTACGAGCGTTGAATTCCTTACAGAATGCCATGATGTTGACACCTGCTTGACCTAACGCCGGACCTACTGGAGGCGCTGGATTCGCTTTCCCTGCAGGAATCTGCAGTTTCACCATTTTAATAACTTTTTTAGCCATGAGTGACACCTCCTTGCAAAAATAGTGGTATTCGAACACTAAATAGCGTTCTCCCACAAGAAACCCTTGCGACTGTTATATTTTCTCCACTTGAGTGAAATCCAACTCCAGCGGGGTTTCCCGTCCAAACATGTTGACATGCACTTTGATCTTGCTCTTGTCAGCCAAAATTTCTTCCACAGAGCCCACAAAATTCGCAAAGGGACCAACCATAATACGTACGGATTCCTTAATTTCGAAATCAATCTTCGCTTTAGGTTCAACCATGCCCATATGCTTCAGAATTTGTTCAACTTCTTCCGGAAGCAGAGCGGTAGGTTTGGACCCGGAACCTGTCGAACCAACAAATCCGGTAACGCCCGGCGTATTGCGGACTACATACCATGAATCATCAGTTTGAACCATTTCGACCAAAACATAACCAGGGTAAACTTTACGCATGACGGTTTTTTTCTTGCCGTCCTTGTTTACCAGTTCTTCTTCCATAGGAACAAGAACACGGAATATTTTGTCTTCCATGCCCATGGACTCAACGCGTTTTTCCAAATTGGCCTTGACCTTATTCTCATACCCGGAATAGGTATGAACAACATACCATCTTTTTTCCATACCAAGCCACCTGGGACCTCTCTAAATAATCCTTTCGATCACAGCGGAAATACCGATGTCCAGAACCCAGAAGTAAAGAGCGATTACTACAATTGTACCGAGAACGATCAATGTGTAGTTTTTCAATTCCTTACGGCTAGGCCAGCGAACTTTTTTGAGTTCACTCCAGCTCTCAGTGAAAAAGGAAAACAAAGACTTGAAACTACGTTTCACGCCGACTACACCTCCAAAGACTATCTGGTTTCGCGATGAGGAGTTTGCTCGTTACAGAACTTGCAAAATTTCTTCATCTCCAAGCGGTCGGGGTGATTTCGCTTGTTTTTGGTTGTCGCATAGTTTCTTTGTTTGCAACTTGTACAAGCCAAAGTGATAATTACCCGCATGATGTGCACCTCCCGAAGACGTCCCTCTAACTATGAAATTAGAAGACGCAAATATTGATCCTAAAAAAAGCCGCGAATTTAGGCCTACCTAAAACACTTTAGCATAATGTCAACCTCTGTGTCAACGAAAGATTTCCCCCATCGCGTTGGGTAATTTCGGGTGCTGAAGCCTTATTGCGTACGTAGTCTCTGGCCTTACCTTTTCACGCCAAATCACTGTCCATCCTGTAAGATCAGAATCCATAATTGCATGAACCCTCTTCAGATCCTCCAGGAGAATCTGCCGTTATAGCCCGCCGATAAAACGAAGGTCTTCTTTTTTTGGGATTGACTTATCCATTACTACCTATCATTATGGAGCATTTGCACTGTCTATAAACCTGCTGTCGACGGCAACGGACTATAATCTCGTGTCAATTCAATTGAACAATCTCAAAACACTAAAAAAAGACTCGATGTCCGAGCCTTTCCTGTACATTGTATCATCAATTGTCACGCACTTCCAGATATCTTTCCAATTTCCGTTTCACTCGCTGCAAAGCATTGTCAATCGACTTCACATGACGCTTCAAATCCTCAGCAATCTCCTGATAGGACCGTCCGTCCAGATAGAGCATTAGAACCTTACGTTCCAGATCACTCAGAATCTCGGCCATCTTATCTTCCAGACCAATGAACTCTTCCTGGTTAATAATCAATTCTTCCGGATCAAGCACCTGTGTTCCACAAATGACATCCATCAGTGTCCGGTCTGAATCCTCATCGTAGATTGGCTTGTCCAATGAGACATAGGAATTGAGCGGAATATGCTTCTGACGGGTAGCTGTCTTAATTGCGGTAATAATCTGACGGGTGATGCAGAGCTCGGCAAACGCCTTGAATGAAGAAAGCTTGTCGCCCTTGAAATCACGAATCGCCTTGTATAGGCCTATCATGCCTTCTTGTACGATATCTTCACGGTCTGCCCCAATCAGAAAATATGAACGGGCTTTGGCACGGACAAAATTGCGGTACTTGTTAATTAAATGCTCCAATGCGCCACTGTCGCCACCACGGAAGATCTCGACAATTTCTTCATCGCTTATGAAATCATACTCGGATAGCATTATTTCCTTGAGGTCGACACTCACCAAGAATCCCCCCGGCTGCAACGCAAGACACATCGTTACTTCGCGAAATATAGGATCAGTATATATTATGTTACCTTACACCGTCAACCGCAGATTGTCCAAAATCAATCTTCAATAACATATTATGGTATTTTACGCGAAAACGCTTCAATTTCCGTCCCTCTACTGACGGCGCCAGTCCTCCAGCCGTTTGCGAACTTCAGGCGGCAGCTTTTCTTCCAGTGAATGCCTGTTGGAACTGATGCTCCCGGGCTCGATGGCCTTCTTAACCTGTTTCTGGTTTTCTTCGATTTCCAGCCGCAGCTCACGGGCTGATATCCGTAGCGCTCCTTGCGCAAAGATGACATGCTGCTCCACAAAATCGCTGGTCGCCACATAAATCTGCCGTCTGCGGTGATTGAACTCACCGACCAGCCGTTCAATGCATTCATCTGCCGTTTCTTTTTCCTTGGTGAAGAACACCTGGACTTTCCCCTGCACAAAGGATTTACCCAGTCCCGGCACACGGTACGCATCAAAAACGGCTATGACACGCAGCCCGGAAAACGCCTGATATTCAGCCAGCATATCCAGCAGCCGGTCGCGCGCTCCCTGCATTCCTATAAGTGACAATGCGGCAAGATCAGGCCAGCCGCCAATCATATTGTAGCCATCCACAAGAAGAATATCGCGCCAGTCGGCCATATCTATCCTTGCTGATGCCGGCGGCGAAGCACCTCGTACATAATAACGCCTGCGGCAACTGAAGCATTTAGCGAATTGATCTTCCCGGCCATCGGCAACTTCAGCAGCACATCGCATTTCTCCCGGATCAGGCGGCCCATTCCTTTATTCTCATTCCCGATTACCACGGCTACCGGACCTGTAAATATATCAGAAGCATACAGATTCTGATCCGTATCCACATCGGTTCCAACCACCCAGACCCCAAGCTCCTTGAGGCGATCAATGGTCTGTCCGAGGTTGGTTACGCGTGCGACTGGTACATATTCAACAGCTCCTGCAGAAGTTTTGGACACCGTCGCCGTGATTTGTGCAGACCGCCGTTTCGGCACAATAACTCCGTGCACACCGGTGCAGTCGGCTGTTCTGAGGATGGAGCCCAGATTATGCGGATCCTCAATTTCATCAAGCAGAATCAGAAACGGCGGTTCTCCCTTAGCTTCTGCCGCTGCCAAAATATCCGCAACCTCTGCATAGGCAAAGGGTGCCGCTTGTGCTACTACCCCTTGGTGCTGTACTCCAGGTGCAAGCTGGTCCAGCTTTCTTTTATCCACATGCTGGATCACTATTCCCGCTTTACGCGCTTCAGCAATAATAGGTGCTGTTAAGTGCTTTTGCGCTGTTTCGGCGATCCATATCTTATTGAGTGTACGACCGGCACGAAGCGCTTCAAGCACTGAATGCTTGCCCGCCAATATTTCCTCTTCTGTCCTTAATTCTTCCATGTTCATGCCTCCTGTACTAATATCTATACCCTTATAGCCTTACTTAGTCCGGTTCATCATATACTGTATACTGCTGTCAACGAGTTCTTGGATTCGGGCTTGCTGGCCTGTGTAATACAAATGACCGATTAGGCACTCAAAGGCAGTAGCATGCCGGTATTCCAGCACATCTGCATTTTTGGGAATGGTTCCGGATTTGGCATTCCGTCCTTGCCGGGCAACATCCTTCTCTTCATCTGTAAGCATCGGCTCCAGATAAGTAAGGATTGTGCTCTGCGCTTTGGCCGAGACCAGTCCGGTCGCAGTACGATGCAAATGGTTCGGACGCAGATTCGGCAGCGAGATCAAATACTGGCGAACCGCCACTTCATAGATAGCATCACCAGCATACGCCAGAACCAGCGGAGAGAGGAGTCGGACCGGCTTGGAGGGCTCATAGGGAAACCAGGCACTCTCCAGATTAAATGGTCCGCTCATTTCCGCCGCCACCGCATTCCTTGTGGAGTATCCTCAAGCAGAATGCCCATTGCATTCAGCTCATCACGGATCTCATCGGAGCGTCCCCAGTTCTTGTTCTTTCGTGCTTCGGCACGTTCAGCGATCAGTCTTTCTACTTCTTCTCCAGCGACCTCTTCCTCAATCTCCGGGGTCAGGCGCAGCACACCATTCATTTCGGCAAAAGCTTGCAGCAGCGCAGCGAAGTCCGCAGACAACGCTTCTGAATTTGCAAGCGTATTGTTCGCAAGACTTACCCAGTCAAACATAGCAGTAATGGCATCAGGAGTGTTAAAGTCATCCTGCATCTTGGCATGGAAGTTGCCTACAATGGCAGCCAACCGTTCTGTCATCTGCCCGCTTGCCTGGCCTTTGGCCCCTTCTGGATCAAGCTCAAGCCGGTGCTTCACATTACTCTCCGCAAATGCGATACGCTCAGCGCTTTTTTCTGCGGACAGCATGGATTCTTCAGTAAAATTCAGCGGATTGCGGTAATGGGTTGAAAGCATGAAATAACGGATCGTCCCTGCCTTGAAGCGCTGGCGGATATCCTTCACCAGCAAACCGTTGCCGAGCGATTTCGACATTTTTTCATCACCGATGTTAATGAACCCGTTGTGCATCCAGTAGTTAGATAGCGGCTTGCCGCTCAACGCTTCTGTCTGAGCGCATTCGCACTCATGGTGCGGGAACTGCAGATCCTGTCCGCCGCCATGAATATCAATCGTGTCGCCAAGAAACTCACGGGCCATGGCCGAGCATTCGATATGCCAACCAGGACGTCCGTCTCCCCATGGGCTGCTCCAATGGATTTCTCCTGGCTTCGCTGCTTTCCAGAGGACAAAATCCTCGGGTTTTTCTTTACGCGAGTCTACTTCCACCCGAATACCGAAGTGCAGTTCCTCCAAGTTCTGGCGGGACAGCTTGCCGTAATTGGTAAATTTGGATGTACGGTAATAGACGTCACCGCCATTTTCATAGGCATAGCCCTTCTCTTCGAGCTCCTTAATGAACTCAATGATCAACTCCATGCTCTGCGTGACCCGGGGATTCATAGTCGCTGGTTTTACACTAAGCCCTGCAAGGTCCTCCCAATAGGCATTGATAAAGATTTCCGCAACCTCAGCTACTGTAGTGTTCATCTCCTCGGCCTTGCGAATCAGCTTGTCGTCGACATCTGTGAAGTTGGTCACATAATTGACTTCATACCCTATCTGTTCCAGATAGTTCCGGACCGTATCAAAAACAATTACGGGTCTGGCATTTCCGATATGCATATAGCCGTAGACGGTTGGACCGCATACGTACATCTTCACCCTGCCTGATTCCTGCGGGACAAATTGTTCCTTGCTGCGCGTCATTGTGTTGTAGATTTGCAATGCCATGTTTGTTCCCAATCCTTTCTGTTTGACCCCGGATTCTACCGAATTCCGGTATGCTTAAATTTCATAATCACCGATATACTGCTGGCTTTCTATGCGGCGCTGCTCTTGTTTCTGTTTGTCCTCTGTACCTAGCTTTTCTCTGATCTCTTCGATCTCTTTCTGTAAAAAACGCAGGGAATCGATCAGTGGATCCGGCATTTGGGTGTGGTTGAGCCTGTCAGATACCCGTTCGCCATTTCGTTTGACCACCCGTCCAGGATTACCCACAACTGTACTGTTGCTTGGCACTTCACGGAGAACAACCGAATTGGAACCGATATTGCAATTATCGCCGATCCGGAACGATCCCAGTACTTTCGCGCCGGAGCCAATCACAACATTGTTGCCTACGGTCGGATGACGCTTCCCTTTTTCTTTACCCGTTCCCCCGAGAGTAACTCCCTGATAGATAATCACATCATCCCCGATTTCGCAGGTTTCCCCGATCACAATACCCATTCCATGGTCAATAAACAGGCGGTTACCGATCGTTGCCCCTGGATGGATTTCAACACCGGTCATAAATCTGCTGATCTGGGAAACGAGGCGTGCAAGAGTAAACCAGCGCCGTTTATATAAAGAGTGGGCTACCCGGTGTGCCCAAATGGCATGAAGTCCGGCGTAGGTGAAGACAACCTCAAACCAGCTGCGGGCTGCGGGATCGTTGTCGAATACTGCCCGAATGTCCGACTTGATATGCTTAAACATCACGGTTCCCCTCTTCTTTGACTTCCCCGCCTCCTGTTTACAGGTACGCATAAGGAAGGTATTGTCTACAACCCACATTCTCTCTCTATTCATAAATTTCAACAAAAAACGCCCCTGCAGCATAAAGCTGCAGAGACGTTTAACCGTGGTCCCACTCTGCTTGGACTTCGCATGATTCACCGGATTCACATTTCAAAGCCAGTAATTGCTATTGTCCCTCTTGGCGTCTGTAACGGCAACGTTCCCGGCACGGTCTAACATCCCATTGCAGGAACGCTCAACCGAGCAGCTCACAGGCGCATATTCAGCGGCAGACAAATGAATAACTCCCAGCCTGCAAAGGGAAAATCCCTTAGCGGTTATTCTCTCTGGTAATTGCCCTTGTACGCATACTTTTCCTGATCCCAGCTATTATCATATACTTCTATCTTAGCTAAAAGACAACGGACTGACAAGGGGTTCATCTTCCGGTTATTCCTTTTTAAGCCCCTTCGATCTGCGATTTCAGACGTTCGATGACCCGGCTACGGCCCAGCAGAACTATCGTTATATTCAAATCACGCCCATGTGTTTGTCCGGTTAAAGCGACACGGATCGGCATGAACAGCGCTTTGCCTTTATGTCCCGTCTCTTTCTGTACTTCTTTAATCAGGACGGCCATGTTGCTGGCAGTAAAGTCGTCAGTAGCTTCCACCTTATTCAGGAAAGCGGACAAGACTTCAGGAACCTGGCTTTCGGCCAGAATCTGGGCAGCTTCTGTTTCAAGCTCCACATGACTGCGGAAAAACAGCTCGGACAGCTCCACGATGTTCGATGCAGAAGTCATCTGCTCTTGATACAGAGCAACCAGACTTTCCGCCCAGGCCTGCTGTTCCTCACCAAGCGTTTCCGGCAATCTTCCGGCTTTTTGCAAATGTGGAATAGCCAGAGCCGCGATACGCTTTGGATCCGCGTGCTTGATGTAGTGGTTATTCAAATGCGACAGTTTGTTGGTATCGAATACGGCTGGACTCTTGGATAGACGGTTTGCCGTGAAGATGGAGATCAGCTCATCTTTGCTGAAAATCTCCTCTTCGCCCTCCGGTGACCAACCGAGCATTGCGATAAAATTGAACAGCGCCTCAGGTAAATAGCCCAGCTGATCGTACTGCTCAATGAACTGAATAATGGATTCGTTGCGTTTGCTCAGCTTCTTGTGGTCATCACCGACAATCAGGGTCATGTGTCCAAACAGCGGCGCTTCCCAGCCCAGGGCTTCATAAATCATCAATTGACGCGGTGTATTCGAGATATGGTCTTCCCCGCGTAATACATGAGTGATTTCCATCAGATGATCATCCACAGCCACAGCGAAGTTATAGGTTGGTATTCCATCCTTCTTCACAATGACAAAGTCGCCCATTTCCTTGGTATTAAAAGAAATGCTGCCCTTAACGATATCATCAAAGGTATAAGTGCGGTCCTCAGGCACACGGAAGCGGATACTTGCTATACGTCCTTCTGCTTCATAGGCCTGGCGCTGCTCTACAGTCAAATTCCGGTGTTTGCCGGAATAACGTGGAGTCTCGCCTCTAGCGGTCTGCTCCTCACGTTCCGCTTCCAGCTCTTCTTCTGTGCAGTAGCAGCGGTATGCAAGACCACGGTCCAGCAGGTCCTGCCAGTATATGCGGTACAGATCCAAACGTTCTGTTTGGCGATAAGGACCATATTCACCGCCGACATCGACACTCTCATCCCAATCCATTCCCAGCCATTTCAAATATTTGAGCTGGCTTTCTTCCCCTTCAGCAATATTACGCTTTACGTCCGTATCTTCGATCCGGATAATGAATTTGCCGCCCAGATTACGGGCGAACAAATAATTGAATAACGCCGTTCTGGCATTTCCGATATGTAAATGTCCCGTAGGGCTTGGTGCGTAACGCACCCGGACTTGACCCGTCATGTCATTCCCTCCGCTTCATAATGGTTAAAATTAGGCTGCAAACAGCCATCTCAAGATGATATCACATCTTGGAGCAGACAGACAATAGATTGTGCTGCAATCCCTTCTCCACGCCCGGTAAAGCCAAGTTGTTCGGTAGTGGTTGCTTTGACATTCACCTTGGATGTCTCAGCTCCCAGTGCCTTAGCGATAACCTCAATCATTTGCGGGATATAAGGTGCCATCTTAGGCTTTTGGGCAATAATAGTAGAATCAATATTCCCAAGCTTATAACCGCGTTCACGGGCAAGCGCCCATACATGCTCCAGCAGCTTCAGACTATCCGCATCCTTAAAGGCCGGGTCCGTATCGGGAAAATGTCTGCCGATATCGCCAAGTCCCAAGGCTCCCAGAATAGCGTCGCTCACTGCATGCAGCAGCACATCAGCGTCAGAGTGCCCAAGCAGTCCCTTTTCATAAGGAATAGTGACACCGCCAATAATGCACGGCCTGCCTTCCACCAGCTGGTGTACATCAAAACCTTGTCCTACAGCAATCATGTTTGTACCTCTCCCCTGTTTCTTTGTGTAAATTCAGCGAAATCCAGATCCTCCGGTGTGGTGATCTTAATGTTTGCGTAGCTTCCTTCCACTACGGCAACCGGAATACCGCTGCGCTCCGCGAGACTCGAATCATCGGTGCCGAGAAATCCGTCCCGCTCTGCCGACTCATACGCCATAATCAGTTCGGACAGACGAAAAGTCTGCGGGGTCTGAATCGCCCACAGACTTCGCCGATCGGGTGTGGACAGCACTTTGCCCTCCCCGTCCACCTGCTTGATCGTATCTTTTACGGGTACAGCAAGCACTGAGGCACCGATCTCTTTGGCATACTCGTAACAGGCAGTAATTTCTTCCTCCTGCACAAATGGACGGACACCGTCATGAACCATTACCCAGGTGGTCCCCAGTTTTCTCAGACCCAAATGAACAGAATGCTGGCGTTCGGAGCCTCCTGTCACTACAGATGACACTTTGTCAAGCTTGTAGGCCTTTACCCACTCCCGGCAGCGATCCACATCCTCTTGGCCCGTAACCAGTACGATTTCAGAGATGAGCGGATGCCGTTGAAACACCTCCAGGGTATGAACGATAATCGGTTTCCCCTGCAGCAGCAAATATTGCTTGCTCTCCGCAGTCCCCATTCTTGTTCCTCTGCCCGCCGCGACAATCACGGCACCTACACTGTTTGACATTCTGCCCTTCTCCTGCCCTTCACGTATACCCCCATCATAACGTGTTTGGCGGCTATTTCCAACCCATTGGAGAAGCTTTCACTGCTCTGAAACCGTTTATTGCGCTTTTTCCATCAGCTTCGGCTTGGCAAAGATCATGCGTCCCGCCGAAGTCTGCAGCACACTAGTTACCAGAACCTCCATCGTTGTACCGATGTATTCGCGGCCGCCCTCGACCACAATCATTGTTCCGTCATCAAGATAGGCAACCCCTTGTCCATGCTCCTTGCCATCTTTAATAACCTGGACTATGATCTCTTCACCAGGCAGGACCACCGGCTTCACCGCATTGGCCAGATCATTGATATTGAGAACCGACACGCCTTGCAGCTCACACACCTTGTTAAGGTTAAAGTCATTGGTTACTACCTTGCCCCGCAGCACTTTAGCCAGTTTGACCAGTTTACTGTCCACTTCGGAGATTTCTTCAAAATCACCTTCGTAGATCAGCACCTTCACATCCAGCTCTTTTTGGATTTTGTTGAGGATATCCAATCCGCGACGTCCGCGGTTGCGTTTCAGCAGATCCGATGAATCGGCAATATGCTGAAGCTCCTCCAGAACAAATTCCGGGATTACGATGGTTCCTTCAATGAAACCCGTCTTGCAGATATCCGCGATCCGTCCGTCTATAATGACACTTGTATCCAGAATCTTATGCTCTTCCAAGCCGCGGCCTTCCGGTTCTGCAGCCTGTCCCCAGCGCCCGATTGTCCATAGAGAGGCCAACTCTTCTTTCTTTTCCAGCCCGACCCGGAGACCCATGTACCCAAACGTAAGCGTTGCAGCGACCTGCAGCAGCTCTCCTGCCTTTCCAAGCCAAACCATGGCAGGATATAGCAGCAGGGACAAGAGAAGGCCTCCCGTAAGCCCAGCAGCGCCTGCAGCCAATTCATTCATGGGGATGCGCGAACAATACAATACCGCCTCCCGCAGTTTAGAACCTCCCCATTCCGCGCATAAAGTCCCCGCAAACAAAAAAATAATGGCTCCCAGCACTGCAAACAAAATGCTTCCCTGCACAGGCAAGCTATTCCCCAGTTTTCCCATTCCCTCCGGGAATCCTCTTTCTGCCGCATGGTATAATGTATACCCTGACCAGGCTCCGCAAAGTGCGGCAAGCATCAAAATCATTTTTTTCCACATTACCTCTGGCACCTCCTTATTATTCATCCTAAAATGATCTATACATCACCAGTATGTTCCAATTTTTAGGACGGTAATCCGGGGGAACGTTATTTTTTCTGACACTGAACAATATCGTTGCTGCAAAGGCAACCGTAAACTTCTAATACTGGTTGAAAACAGGGGAAGGACTGACATATAATGAACTCAATTACGAACCCAGGGGTGAATGGAAAATGAGCGCACCAAGTTTACAGGCCTTCCAGGATCAAGTCTCCGAACTGCTGCTCCGTCACCGTAGTCTTCTGGATGTAATGTCCAAGAACGGGCAGAGCAGCGCTTCCGTCAATCGTGCAGTCGTCAAAGCCATTACCGAATGCGGCTGTATTCAGCTGCACGCAAAGAAACAGATATTTGAGCCTGGTCTAGGGCTTGAACAAGCCAAGGAGCTTGCAGGAACCCATCTTGAAGGCGAACTGTGCGAGAACTGCCGTGAGGTGGTTGCGTCGGAGCTGGGCCGTGAGCTGTTCTATATGTCTGCTCTCTGCAATTTGCTTAACATTAATATGGACGAGGTTGTAGAAAAGGAGTCACAGAAATGTGCTACTCTGGGATTGTTTAACTTCTCCTGAATAGCCTGAAGCGCTCTTTCCATCCGCCAGATCGGCAAAAAGGCTTCGCCATCCACTGATTCCAGGGAATGGCAAAGCCTCTTTTCCTTACATATATAATTATTAAAATCCTATAGTTCTCTTGAGCATGTTAGTCCCGCAGCAACTTATTATCCATTTTTGGAGTGATATATTTTATCTTCTGAACGCCGTCTACGACGGTGACGGCGACGAGCCGTCAGCCGGTCGATATTTTGTTTAAAACCATACAATGCATACAATGCAAGAAGTACAAAGATTAGCTTGGCGATTTGCTCGGGAAAAATCACGGCAACCGCAACAGCTATAACAATCACAACAGGGGCGCCAACAACCGCCTTTTTGGGCAGGCCCACTTTTTTAAAATTCGGATATTTAACCGTGCTGACCATAAGATAAGACAGCAGCAGCGTAACTACAATCATAAATGGGGCCGATACATCCTTATGAAAAAGCGCTAGTGTAGCCAGCACCCCTCCCGCAGCCGGAATCGGCAACCCGACAAAATATCCAGGGATACCGGGACGGACATTAAAACGGGCCAAACGAAGCGCACCGAATACCGGGAAAATCGCCGTTACGGTCCAGCCTAATGCAGAATTCAAATCCTGCAGGCTAGTGATGTACATGATCAGCGCCGGCGCAACTCCAAAGGAAACGACATCGGATAATGAGTCCAGCTCCTTGCCAAATTCACTTTCGCATTTCAGCGCCCGTGCAACACGACCATCCAACCCGTCTAACAGCATAGCGATAATCACCATGATAGCGGCCATGCTCAGTTTACCGTCAAACGCCATCATGATACCAAACATTCCAAGCATTAAGTTACCGATGGTAAACAAACTCGGAATTGATTTTTGTATCATTTCTTCACCTCTATTTTCCTACTATTGAGCAACAACGTCTCCAATATTACGTGATTGTATGTTATTTACATTTGCCTGTCAATAAGAACTTGTTTCTGCAGCCGTTTGAGTCCGTCCTGAATATTACGGGCACGCACTTCGCCGATACCGTCCACCTCATCCAATTCTGCAATGCTCGCCGTCATCAGGTTAGGCAGCATTTCAAACCTTTCCACCAGATTGTGTATAATCACATTAGGCAGTCTTGGGATTTTGTTCAGCAAGCGGTAGCCACGCGGCGTTACCACTTCCTCCGAAGCAATCGCCGTAGATGAATATCCCAGCAATCGGGCAATATGGTTGTCATCCATCAGATCGTCGTCGCTGGTTCGCTTGAGTCCGGAGATGATTTCGCGGATTTTGTCCTCCTGTTCCTCTCTTGCATAGTCTCTGTACAGAAGCCATGCTTCTTCCTCTGTATTTCCAACCAGTTCTTCCATTTGCATGCTGATCAGGCGTCCTTCATTGCCGAGCTCGTTGATATAGCGTTTGATTTCCATCTTGATCCGAAGCACCATCTCCACGCGTTGGATGACTCCAACCACCTCAGCGACAGTGACAATCCCTTCATACTCGGAAGCAGACAGATTGGTCAAACTCTGTGTTAGCACTGCTCTGTACTTCTCCAGAGTTTGGATCGCCTGATTGGCCTTGGCCAGGATCGAACCGATTTCTTTGAGCGCATACCGGATGGAGCCTTGGTACAGTGTGATTATATTGCGGCGTTGGGAAATGGAAACCACCAGCTTGCCGGTTTGCTTGGCAACACGCTCTGCTGTACGGTGCCGGATTCCTGTCTCGATTGAGGAGATGGAGGAATCTGGAATCAGTTGCGTATTTGCGTACAGAATCCGTTTCAAATCCTCGCTTAAAATAATCGCACCGTCCATTTTGGCCAGCTCATACAAGTAATTGGGTGAAAAATCACAGTTGATCGAAAAGCCGCCATCGACAACTTCCATCACTTCAGGGCTATATCCGACAACAATGAGCGCTCCTGTCTTTGCCCGCAGCACATTTTCCAGCCCTTCCCGGAAAGGTGTTCCCGGTGCCGCCATTCTGAGCAGATCGTTCATATTTTCTAATTCCTTTGTCATTCTGTGCCCCCTAATCTAACGCGACCGCTAGTGCATCTGCTACGGTGCTGACGCCAATAATCTGGATATCCTGCGGATGCTTCCAGCCCTTCATGCTTTTCTCGGGCATAATGACTCTCCGGAACCCAAGCTTGGCTGCCTCTTTCACACGCGTTTCCGCACGTGAGACCCCTCTTACTTCTCCCGTAAGTCCAACTTCACCAAAAAAAACATCATAAGGCTTAGTTGAAATATCCCGGAAGCTGGAGGCGATACTAATGGCAACTGCCAAATCAATAGCCGGCTCATCCAACTTTACCCCACCAGCCACATTCAAGTAAGCATCCTGGTTTTGCAAAAACATCCCCATCCGCTTCTCCAGAACGGCAATGATCAGAGCCATCCGTTGATGGTCCATACCTGTACACATCCGCCGTGGTGAAGGGAAGTGGGTAGCTGCTACAAGTGCCTGAAGCTCAACAAGCACCGGCCGGGTTCCCTCCATGCTGGCTACAACCGCTGACCCAGCAACTCCGAGCGGACGCTCCGACAAGAACAGCTCAGAAGGATTCTCCACTTCCGTAAGCCCGATTTCTCCCATTTCAAAAATCCCGATCTCATTTGTGGATCCAAACCGGTTCTTGACTGCACGCAGCAAACGGTACGTATGATGACGCTCCCCTTCAAAATAGAGAACACAATCGACCATATGTTCCAGCATGCGTGGCCCTGCAATTGCCCCTTCTTTCGTTACATGTCCTACAAGGACCGTAGCAATCCCGCGAATTTTGGCGATCCGCATGAATCTTGTCGTACATTCCCGAACCTGTGTCACACTGCCGGGTGCGCTTGTTACCTCAGGCATAAATACAGTCTGAATAGAGTCAATGACCAGGAACTGGGGCTGAATCTGCTCAATCGCTTCTTCAATGCTCTCCATATTAGTCTCACACAGCACATAAAGCTCTGCAGAAAGCGCCCCAAGGCGATCCGCACGAAGCTTTGTTTGCCGGACCGATTCTTCTCCTGAAATGTACAGCACCCGTAATCCCTGGGTTGTCAGCGCATGCGAAGTCTGCAGCAGGAGCGTCGACTTACCAATCCCCGGATCTCCACCTACCAGCACCAGAGAACCGGGAACAATCCCTCCCCCCAGCACACGGTTAAGCTCTCCAATGCCTGTCAGGATACGCGGCTCTTTGTCACTTTCTATATTTATGATCGATTGCGCCTTTTCTTTACTTTGAAAAATCGGTGCATTCATACCTTGTGTTTTGACTACAATTTCTGTCTCTTCCACCATGGAGTTCCAAGCCTGGCAGCCGGGACATTTCCCGAACCATTTTGGCGATTCATAGCCGCATTCGGTACAAAAAAATTTAGTTTTTGGTTTTGCCATGTGCTCTCCTATCCGTCCGAACTTGCTAAAATTGCGGATAAATTTCTCTTACTCAAAGTTTACCATTTCTGCACACTGAACGGAAGGTCACTTAAGATCTACTTTTGAATCTTACTTCATTAACCTGCCTGAATGATTGCTTAATTAAACATCGAGGTACCTTTACGCAAAAAAGCCCCCACTTCTCCATACGGAGAAGCGGAAGCTTTGTTTCAACCAAGTAAAGGTTATTCTGTTCCAACCTCATTTTCCTGTGTAACAGCAATCGGAGTTTCCACTTTTGTTACTATAAGTTCACCATTAACTTCATCAATGTTAAGGGAATCCCCTTTTTGAATGTTGCCCTTCAGCAGTTCCTCGGAGAGACGGTCTTCGATGTGCTTCTGAATCGCCCGACGTAGCGGACGCGCACCGAAGGCTGGATCATAGCCCTCTTTGGCCAGGAATGCTTTAGCTCCATCTGTGAGCACAAAGTCCACATCATACTCACGCAGCCGCTTGCGCAATTCCTCGGACATAAGCGTAACAATTTCGGCAATGTGTTTTTCATCCAGGGAGTGGAAGACGATGATTTCGTCAATACGGTTCAGGAACTCAGGGCGGAAGCTCTTCTTCAGCTCTTCCATAACTTTACCCTTCATGTTGGTGTAATCCGCTCCGGCATCCTGTACAGCTGTAAAGCCAAGTGTCGAGTTCTTCTTGATCGCCTGCGCTCCGACATTGGAGGTGAGGATGATCAGTGTGTTGCGGAAATCGACAACACGACCTTTCGAATCGGTCAGACGGCCGTCTTCCAGCACCTGCAGCAGAATGTTGAATACTTCCGGATGAGCTTTTTCAATTTCGTCCAAAAGCACAACAGAATATGGTTTGCGGCGAACCTTCTCGGTCAATTGCCCGCCTTCTTCATAGCCCACATACCCTGGAGGCGCTCCGACCAAACGGGAAGTGGAATGCTTCTCCATATACTCTGACATGTCGATACGGATTACCGCATTCTCGTCACCGAACATGGCTTCAGCAAGTGCACGCGCCAGCTCGGTTTTACCAACCCCTGTTGGTCCCAGGAAGATAAACGAACCCATTGGACGTTTTGGGTCTTTGAGGCCTGCACGCGCCCGGCGGAGTGCCCGGCTGACTGCCTTCACGGCTTCATCCTGACCAATGACACGTTCATGGAGCAGAGCCTCCATGTTGAGCAGACGGTCAGTCTCTTCTTCCTTCAGCTTGCTGACAGGGATACCTGTCCAGCTGGCTACCACCTGAGCAATATCCTCTGGTGTAACCTGAGAATCAGTCCGGCCTTGTTTTTCTTTCCACTGGTTCTTGGTGGTATCCAATTCCTCACGGATTTTTTGCTCTGTATCACGCAGTGCAGCAGCCTTTTCGAACTCTTGGCTCTGTACAGCAGAATCCTTCTCCTTACGGATATCATCCAGACGCATTTCAAGTTCCTTGAGATTTGGCGGTATCGTGTAAGAGTTGAGTCTTACCTTGGAGCCTGCTTCATCAATCAGGTCAATCGCTTTATCCGGCAGGAAACGATCCGGAATGTAACGGTCTGACAGCTTCACAGCTTCCACGATAGCTTCATCTGTGATCTTCACCCGGTGATGGGCCTCATAGCGGTCACGAAGACCGTATAGAATTTGGACAGCTTCTTCCGGAGACGGCTGATCCACTGTAATAGGCTGGAACCGGCGCTCAAGAGCTGCGTCTTTCTCGATATATTTGCGGTATTCGTCCAGTGTGGTGGCACCAATGCACTGCAGTTCTCCACGGGCTAGAGCAGGCTTCAGGATGTTGGAAGCATCAATCGCACCTTCCGCACCTCCAGCACCAATCAGTGTATGCAGCTCATCGATAAAGAGTACAATGTTACCCGCTTGACGAATCTCATCCATAATTTTTTTGAGGCGGTCTTCGAACTCACCGCGGTATTTCGTACCGGCAACTACTGAACCCATATCCAGAGTCATTACGCGCTTGTCACGCAGGGTCTCCGGAATTTCATTGTTGATGATCTTTTGCGCCAAACCTTCGGCAATTGCTGTTTTACCTACCCCAGGTTCACCGATCAAGACCGGATTATTTTTGGTGCGGCGGCTAAGCACTTGAATCACGCGCTCAATTTCCTTGCTGCGGCCAATGACAGGATCCAGATTGCCGTCTTTGGCATAAGCGGTCAGATCGCGGGCCAGGCCATCCAGCGTAGGCGTGCTGACATTGGCTGGAGCACCGCTATGGCTCGAAGTAGCTTCACTGCTGCCCAGAAGCTGCAGAACCTGCTGACGGGCCTTATTCAGGCTGATCCCAAGGTTATTGAGTACACGGGCGGCTACACCCTCGCCTTCGCGGATAAGCCCGAGCAGGATATGCTCTGTTCCGACATAAGTGTGGCCCAGCTTACGAGCTTCATCCATCGACAGCTCGATAACCTTTTTGGCACGAGGAGTATAAGCAATGTTTGTAGGCTGCTCTTGTCCCCGGCCAATCAGTGTTTCCACTTCGTCCTGAATTTTTTCAAGACCCAGACCCAAACCGATCAAAGCCTTAGCGGCAATGCCGTCTCCTTCACGAATCAGGCCGAGCAAAATATGTTCTGTCCCAATGTTATTGTGTCCCAAACGAACGGCTTCTTCCTGCGCCAGCGCAAGCACCTTTTGTGCGCGTTCCGTAAATCTTCCAAACATCATATCCCCTGCACCTCCACGGATAATAAATATCTATAATTAATGTTGTGATCCCAGTGTCTCCCGGAGCAGCTTCGCCCGGTACATATCGAGTTCGGTGGCTGTAAGCTCGTCGCCGAACATTTTTTGCAGAAAACCCGGCTGTGTCTTTACATTCAGCTCGTTGAGGACTGAAATCGACGGTCCTTCCAAAATACCAAGATCAACTCCAAGCCTTAGATCGGAGAGCCGTTGTGCAGACTCTTTTAGCTCCATCACCGCCGCGTACGACAAAATCCCGTAAGAACGTTTGATTCTGTCTGTAATCCGCAAAGCGGAATCTACCAACAGCCGTTCCCGCGCGTTGCGCTCATGCTCAATAATCTGGGTAACTACGCCATGGAGATTCTCGATAATTTCACTTTCTGTCTGGCCAAGCGTGATCTGGTTGGAGATCTGAAAGATATTCCCTACCGCTTCACTGCCTTCACCATAAATCCCTCTCACCGTGAGTCCTACCTGATTGACAGCGGATAAAATCCTGTTGATCTGGTGGGTCATCACAAGTGCGGGCAAGTGGACCATAACCGATGCGCGAAGCCCTGTACCCACATTTGTAGGACAACTGGTCAAATACCCTCTTCGATCATCAAAGGCGTAATTGACTGAGCCTTCAAAGATATCATCAATGGCTGTCGCCCTTACCCAAGCCTCTCTGACCTGCAGACCGGGGAACAGACACTGAATGCGCAAATGGTCTTCTTCGTTGATCATAATACTGACCGACTCGTCCTCATTCAGGATGACTGCGCCACCCCGTGACTCGTTAGCGAGGTTAGGGCTAATGAGATGCTTTTCCACAAGCACCTTTTTGTCCAGCTCATCCAGCTCATCCAGTTTCAAGAGTTGAAAGTTGCCGAAATCCGCAGCTGCTTCTCCTTGGAAAACAGGAGCGAGCTGATCCAGCACCTCTTCCGACTGCTCTGCCGAAGCCAGCAAAGGGAAGGGCAGATGCTCCAGGTTGCGGGCGATCCGCATCCGGCTGCTGATGACGATCTCGGAATGGCTGCCACCGCAGCGCATCCAGTCACTAAGGGCTTGTTCGGTAAACCGGAGACTTGACATGTCGTATCCCCCCTATATATCAAAGACTTTACTCTTGTGGCATTTCTTTTTCAAGCTGGCGGATCTGATCCCTCAGCTCAGCTGCGGTTTCAAATTCCTCCTGTGCGATACTATGCAGCAGTTCCTGCTTCAGTTCATCAATCTGGCGTTTACACATGATCTTTGCTCCGGCACGTTTCGGCAGCTTACCCACATGAGCGGTGCTGCCATGAACCCGTCTGAAGAGCGGGTCCAGCGTACTGTCAAAATATTTATAACAGGAGCTGCAGCCAAAACGACCAAGCTTGCTGAACTGGGAGTAAGTCATTCCGCAATTTTCACATTTCAGACTCTGTACGGTCTGGGCAGCTGCATTTTTCCCCTTGCCTGCTCCTTCCAGATCCAGAAGACCAGACAGCAGACTGTGAATGGAGAATCCTCCAGCAGTTCCAGGAATGAGCTCCCCTTTCTCCCGCGCGCAGCTTTCACATATATGAAACTCCGTCTTCTCTCCGTTCACAATCTTTGTGAAATGGAGTGTTGCCGGTTTGACCCCGCATTCCTGGCAAAGCATAAGCGGTGTCCCTCCTTAAGATTTGACCATTATTTGCCCAATAAAGAGATAAGCATAGCCTTCATTAGCTTGGCACGAATCTCATCCCGGTACGGCAGATTAACCGTCAGGCATTCCCGGGAAACAGCAGCGCGCAATAGGCACGCTTCACGCTTGGTTAGAAACCGGGCCTCCTCCAGCTGATAAATCAGTCCTTCGGCGGAATTTTGATCGATATCTTTTCCGATTGTAGAATTGAGATGTGCGTACAGGGCGACATTCTGGGGCAGCTCAAAACGCTGAATCCGGATGTATCCACCACCGCCACGTTTGCTCTCGACTACATAACCCTTTTCCAAAGTAAAGCGTGTACTAATGACATAATTGATCTGAGACGGCACGCATGAGAACTGGTCCGCCAGGTCATTGCGCTGAATTTCCACCGTACCTTCGGGACTTTCATGCAAAATATTCTTCAGATATTGTTCGATAATATCAGAGATATTACGCATCACTCATCCTCCAGTGTTCAAAGCTTATAGTGCAACTGACTGTACATCCGTCCGGCAATGATCTCTATAGAACTTAACCCATGAACAGAGACACGAATCGAAACTACATTCATACCTCAGTACTTAGAGTGCAATACAGCATCATTCCGGAGATATACTAAAAAAGCCATTAATGAAGAGCCTGCCACCATTGTCTCTACTTCCTTCAATAAATTGAATTCGAGCTGCGTTGACTTTGACTTTCTTTGACTTTTTTCATATTATAACACATTCTCACTGAATTCCAAGTGGTTGCTTTTATTTTTTACGTTTTAGGGCAATTGTATTCTAACCATTGTGAATAAACCAAGGTTTTGAATAGTGATTTCGATTGACTTTCATTTGGCAAAAAACTCCCCCAGCTTCATTATGAAGACGGGAGAGTCTTAAATTACAGGATTAGAAAAAATCAAACAATGCCGTTTTCGCCTGCGGGATGACCTTTTCCAGCCATTCCAATTCTGCTGGGTTTGCTTTTAGCTGCCCGTATCTGGCCAGTTCTCCCGGCCGCTTGTACCCTAACAGCAGAACAGTAAGCGTACCTATGGTGCAATTCAGTTCAGCAGAGGCCTTTTCCCCTTCCAAGCAACTTAACGTTGCTGCCCCGTCCTCGGATACAGTCCATAACCACAAGCCATTGTTCCAAGGTGCATGCTCATCTTCAATATACAGAGTTCTACTCTCAAGGTTGTTAACGGGTCGGAAGTTGAAGTTCTCCACGAACCTTTGTGCATTCACAATCCGCCCCATAAAGTATGGATAATTTTCCTGTGGAATGCGCGGGTCCGGAAGCAAATATGGGAGAATATCATCAGAAGGTACTTGCTTGAGAGAAGCTCCAGTTATCATTGAATCGTGGTTGGCAAGAAATGTCCACAAGCCCTGACGCGCCACTTCGTTCAAGTAAATAAATTCATCAATGATCAGTTCATTATTGATTAGTTTATACAGCACATATCCTTCTGGCTCACCAAGTTTCGAGTAAAAAACACAGTGGTGTATCTGGTCATCCAATACACTCCGCTTCCACCAGTCCGCATCACGCTGCAGAGTACCGTTATATTCAGCGGCAAATCTACTGTAGAGTTCCTCCAATGTATCAAGACCTGCGGAATCACGCTTTACAGTCCCCTGAATTTCAGTTTTCCTTGGAAACTTATCCACTGGTATGGAGTATTTTTTATACTCACAATAGACCTCCCAGCCAAACTTCCGGTAAAAAGGAATCAAAAACGGATGTAAAAAGGACAATGTCTGACCTGCCTCATTCATTGTTTGCAGCGTATGGGATAAAAGCTTGGCTACAAGCCCCTGTCTGCGGTTCTCCGGCCATGTAGAAACCCCGCCTATCCCGCCCATAGGAACGGCCCTGCCTTGTATGTAAACCTGAAGCGGAAGCAATGTCAATTGTGCTCCAAGCACTTCATCTTCGAAGACCCCCCATACTCTTTCCGGCTTAAATTTCAGCTTCTCTTCAGCCCGCTCTTCACCCGCAACCTTATATTTAAAAGCATATTCGGACAAGCTTAGACTTGCTTCAAACTCCTCGGATTTCAATTGCCTGATTTCCACTTCCGCTCACCTCATCATTGTTAGTAATGCCACTCTATGAGAGTATAACAAGCAAAAGGCTCTGTTGCTAATCATCTCGAGAAAAAGGCCCCCACTAAAAGTTATCCACAGAAAAAAACTGAACTAATTCATATTTTTTTGAATTAATTATCCTGCAAAATAGTTATCCACTATTTCCATATACTTGTCCACATAATCCACTTTTTATCCACAAAAACCGTGGATTATCCGGCTTTTCCCTTGACTCATCCACAGAATTATGTATTTGCACCTCAGGAATCCTGGAAACAACGCTCTCTGCAATTGTATCCACATGTGTGTAAGTGTTCTGGACTTACTGAAAATTATCCACAGCTTTTCCACAGCCGTGCACAACGCAAAAAAGCCACTGTTAATAACTCAACAGTGGTCTTATCTGCTTGGCGGCGTCCTACTCTCCCAGGACCCTTCGGTCCAAGTACCATCGGCGCTGGAGGGCTTAACGGTCGTGTTCGGGATGGGTACGCGTGGAACCCCTCCGCTATCGCCACCAAACATGATTTTTCGAAGCTTCCGCTTCTTGAAATCGCTGCGAGAACATATCAGACCTTTGCGGTCGATATCTTGCTCAGGCTGGATCGCCTGAAAACTGAATCCGAAACGAATCTGCGTTTTATCATTTGGATAAGCCCTCGACCGATTAGTATTGGTCAGCTCCATGCATTGCTGCACTTCCACCTCCAACCTATCTACCTCGTGGTCTTCAAGGGGTCTTACTAATTGGGAAATCTCATCTTGAGGGGGGCTTCACGCTTAGATGCTTTCAGCGCTTATCCCGTCCGTACGTAGCTACTCAGCCATGCTCCTGGCGGAACAACTGATGCACCAGCGGTACGTCCATCCCGGTCCTCTCGTACTAAGGACAGCTCCTCTCAAATTTCCTGCGCCCACGACAGATAGGGACCGAACTGTCTCACGACGTTCTGAACCCAGCTCGCGTACCGCTTTAATGGGCGAACAGCCCAACCCTTGGGACCTACTTCAGCCCCAGGATGCGATGAGCCGACATCGAGGTGCCAA
>NZ_LVWH01000175.1:0-59208 GCF_001909045.1 Paenibacillus sp. P3E
CTCATAAACAATATTATTATAAAACATTCTACAGATTTGAATGAATATGCTTTTATTCTCGATAATCATCAACAAGCATTGCTAACTCGCCTCAGAGTAGAAGATGTTTACTCCAAGTTAGGCTGGTTTCATAATGCTTCCTCTAGGAATTCCACTTCTTTGTTTACCTTTTTAGGAATGTTAGTTCTTTCTTCAAATCTAAGTTTGTTAATAAGACGCCGTAGCCCTCTCCAGAGAGGGCTTTTTCGTCGTAACCTTCTTCTTCCCCCCAACCAAAAACCCCAGCCCCGGCACCCGCTTCACCACCATACTTAGCCCTAGCGACCCTGCAACAGCTATCACTGTGGTTGGGAACCAGCTCAGGTAGCTGTCATAGAGGTTGTGCTCCATGAAGTTCAGCAGCAGGATGAAGATACCATAGTGGAAGATCAGGATGGCGAGAGATTCTTGGCCGATGTAGGTGAGGAAGGCAGTGAAGAATCTGGATTTGGAGAGCAGTTGGGTCATTTGGATGGTGAGCAGGCTGCCGGCGATCCCGGCGGTGTAGAAAAGAAGCAGATTGCCGTATTCCCTATTGTTCATATCTACATAGCTGTTGAAGTAGGCTGCGGCTAGGAAAATGACTATTAGTAGGAGGGTGCCCAGGTTGAAGATACGGATCTTGCCGAGCAGTTGACGCTGCTTAAGCTGGTAGCCGATGAACACGAAGAGCTGGGCAACGAGTGCGACATCGATGTTCCAGGGCAGGAAGGCTACAGTGCTTAGAGCATAGCCGGACAGGCTTAATGAGAGCATGGCGGCAAGCTGCAGGAGGAGCGGGCGTCCACTCAGATAACGCATACTGAGGCAGAAAATAATCTGGGTCATGAACAGACAGGCCAGGAACCAGATGGGAATGTTCAGGAGCAGGCCGCCGGAATAGGTTCCGTAAGCGATAGCCACTAGAGGTTCATGCCAAGCGATGTCCGGGGTGTGATTGGTCTCGAGGGTTCGGAGTGTAAGCCAGAGCAGGTAGCTTAGGAGCCCAGCAGAGAGATAGGGAACGACGAGGGTAACGATTCGGGTACGCAGCAGGGATGTGAAATTGTCAAAATATTTGGAGGCGCTGAAGAGGTACCCGGAGACGATGAAGAACAGTGGAAGCCGGAAGTCTCTGAACATATCATTCAGAACGACTGGAGTTAAGCCGGCATGTCCTACTACCACGAGCAGAATCGTAATGCCTCTTACCATGTCGATCACTTTGAGCCGAGGGGTTCTTACGGTGGCGGAAATCGATTCCGCTGCAGGTGTCACTGAAGATGTGTCCGGTGCTTGCATGGCTTGGCGGCAGCCCCCTAACATATAAGTTATACATTAGGTTATAGGAAATAATAGGTAAGAACAATGGTGCAAACTAGTTATTTCAAATACTACCTTAGTTGGTTGATATACTTACGTGATCGTTATATAAATAGGGGGAGTTGGGGTTCTTTTTATAATTGATGTGTAATCATATGAAATGAAAGGAAAGTGAGCGGATGAAGGAATATGACTATTCATTGGATGCGATCAAGGGGATTAGCTGTATTTTGATGATTATGGCGCATATTCCGCTTTATTTTAATGGTAATGAACGTGTGTTTCAGATCGTTGCCGGTTTGGCTCCTGTACTTTTCTTTGCGGTCTCGGGGGTGACAACCACGCTGCAGGCACGCAGGCGAAGCTTCAGATCGATGATTAGCTTTTATGCGCTGTTCGTTGTCATCGGCTTCTCATATAATCTCATGTGGAGACCGGATATTCAGGCATTCAAGATTATGGACGTTCCTCAGATCATCGCACTCGGGGTGCTCAGTGTATACCTTCTGGAGAAATACCTCAAACCTCCACTCTATTTATACCTCCTTTTGTCGCTGATAGCGTATTCAGTACATGGATTCATCGGCCACCGTATACCGGATTTTCCTCTCAAGTCTGTTTTGTTCACAGAGACGATCGGGTTTACGTATTTCCCCTGGATGTTTGCGTTTGTGGCCGGAATCTTTGCCTACCGGTGCAATAATCGGGTGAATCTCATTCTAGCTCTATGTGCAGGGCTGCTGCTTGCCGTAGTCAGTTACGGAGGCGTGCATGAAACGGATTTTGTTAAATATAATATGTCCGTGCAATATCTGCTGCTGTCGCTGGTGGTGTTGTTCGGGGTCTTCTACCTCTTCAGACGCAAAAAAAGCTACGCTTCCACAAATCTGATTCTGTATTTCGGCAAGCATTCGCTACTATTTCTGTTTACCCATCTGTTCCTGATCCTGGCATTTGACCGGTTGGGTCTGGGCCGCTTATATATTGTATGGATGTGGGGTTTGGCTCTGGTCTGCACCTATGCGGCGATGAGAATCCTGCTGTGGCTGGGCCGCTACATAGAACATTACATGGATCATCCGGTTCCTTGGGTTCTTATCGTCGTTGGTGTTGTTGCGGTTCCGCTGGTGACCTCCAATAGGGATTTCATCATTCTTGCAGAAGCCGTACTGGGCATTCTCTTCTCGCTCAATTACAAAAAACTCTCCAGCTTAATGTCTGCAAGCCCATCTTCCCGCCCGCTGCCAGCCACTCAGGAGGCTCTTCATGACCAAGCCTAATTACAAGCTGATCAGTAGCACCCGCTGGAAGTCCGGAACGGCACCTGCAACCGCCGCTTCGTGATGGCCAAACAGGGTAAATATACCCTAGGAGGTGTAACTATGAAATGGACCAAACGATTACAGCTAACCTCGTTGACCCTGCTCTCTGTAGGTCTGCTCACTTATGCAGGGTGGGGGACAGCAGCTTCAATGACAGCAGCGGCGGCGCCAGCAACACCAACACCGTCCTGCAGTAGCGGGGATCACGGAATTCTGCAGAAGCTGCAGAAGAAGCATACTGATGGGAGTTCGGAGCCGCTTACCTTCGCTGCTGTGGATTTTCTGAACGCGGATACGGGCCGGGCGGCCGGTAACGGCTTTCTCATCGGGACTTCGGATGGCGGCTGTCACTTTCAGGAGATCTATCAGGGACAATGGAGCTTTCAGCAGATCGATTATCCGGATAATGTACACGGGTGGGCGCTGGCAGCTGTTCAGGGTGGACAAGACAAGTACTTGATTCGAACGACGGATGGCGGCTCAACCTGGAAACGGCTGGGTTCTGACATGGTAACTTTTGAACGCATAGAATTCCTGGATAGTACAACCGGGTTTGGCTATAACCGTGCCTCTACCTATTATACGAACAATGGTGGGGTCAGTTGGAGCAAAATCACTACACCGGCCAATACGCGCGGAGCTGATTTCACAAGCCGCAATAGCGGCTGGGCGGTAGTTATCGTTCCAGGCAGCGGCTACCAGGTGATGAGAACCACCGATGGCGGAGCCAGCTGGAAGCGGATGATGAAGGCAGCTTATGCCGACCCGCAGTATGCTAGAGTTTACGCGAATGCGTCGCAGGTGTATACCGTACTCTACGGTGGTTCGGGTATGTCGCAGACCTCGTATTCACTCTATGGCAGCTCCAATGCTGGCAGCAGCTGGACCCGGGTCATCGCTCAGGAAACTGCCGGTGGCGGCCCGGCACCAGGGAGCGGAGCGGCCAAAGTGAAGAAGGGACCGGGTTCGGGCAGTCCGGGAAATATGCAGCTGATCGGCAAAACGACGGCCTTCATGGTGGGCTATCAGCCTGCGGCCCAGATGGTAGGAACCGGCATGACCAAGAATAACAGCCAGGTGTGGAGCAACTCCAAGACGGTTTTGGGCTTTGAAGGTGTGATCTCCTTCGTAGATCATAATCAGGGCTGGCTGGCGGTACGGGATCTGAATAGCTCAACCCTGTATTTCACCAAAGATACAGGGGCGAATTGGAGTGCCAAGTTTTCTTTTGAGTTCTAAGGGCTCTGTTTCAGAGATTTGTCACGTTTTCGTCTTGTCTATAGCGGTCCTCTCCCGCTTATAATAGGGGAAAGAGACAGGAGGAGGATTGTCCAGATGAGAAATAAAGTTCTCGTAGCCGCAGGACTAGTGGTTGTTATCGCCATAGGAACATATATGTTGGCTGGAACCACAGACAAGAACGTTAACAGCAAACCGGATACGGCTGTAGTGGAAATGGATACCCCGAGCTTCAAGGAAATGGTGCAAAGCTACAGCATGCGGACCGCACAAGCCGAGTCGGCGTCTATTTCATCCACACAGCTTATTGTTAAAGAGAGCGAAACCAAATCTACGACCTATCGATTGCCGGCAGACGAATTTTTTGTCTCCATCGCACCCTACGTCGAGAAGACACATCCGTGTGCAACCCATAATCTGACCGGATGCCAGGGAGAGATGGTCGAGGAAGAGTTTAATATTTCGGTCAAAGACACGGACGGCAATAAGGTCATGGACAACCAAACCGTGAAATCCCAGCCCAACGGATTCATCGATTTGTGGCTGCCGCGGGACCAGACCTATCAGGTAACGATTGAGCATGACGGCAAAAAAGCCGAATCCGAGATTTCCACGTTCGAGAAGGACGATACCTGTGTTACGACGATGCAGTTAGGGTGAGGGACAACTAGGCAAGTCTCAGCACCTGTCGTCTACAATGCAAGATAATGGATATGAACCCCCGTCTCCATAATTGAGGCGAGGGTTTTATATTACCCTAATCATGGTAACATTTGTTAGAAGATGCGCATTAAGTTATGCGGAATCGGTCAGAGAGGGGTGTTAAGAACTATTTATAAAAGGTTGTGTTCATACGATAGAATAATAAAGACTTAATCTATTTCGGAGGGACACAAGGTGAGAATACATATTAAGAAACTGAAGATCGGCGATGTTCTGAAAACCGATATTTTTAACCGTCAAGGTCTTCATGTGCTGGCAAAAAAGACAAAAATCCGTCTTGAGGATATTGCATTACTGAATAAACATAACATTAAATTTGTGGATGTTGAGGGCAGTGTAGAAGAACGTATAGCCAGAGAGGTATTTAATGGTACTGAACGTCCTCTGAGAGTCAAACATAATTATGATGAATCTATTAGGGAATACCAAGCCTTCTTTTTGGAGGCTGTAATCTCAGGAGAGTTTGATCAATCGAAAGTGAAATGGACGCTAATGCCTTTGTTGGAACAGCTTGATGAGCAAAAAGACGTGCTTACACTACTCTTCAGTTTCCAAAAAGAAGATGAGACCATTTACAATCACTCCTTGCAGGTTGGTTTGTTGTCATACTATATTGCTGCGTGGCTAGGCTATCCGAAGAGTGAAAGACTTGAAATTAGCAAGGCAGGATACCTCCATGATATCGGGAAGAGTCGCGTTCCGTTATCCATCCGTAACCGGGTCGGCCAATTAAATGATGAGGAAGAAAAGGTGCTTCAGAAGCATACTGCGGCAGGCTATCAGATTATCCGCAAATCGTTGAACAATGATACAACTGCATTAGTGGCGCTGCAGCATCACGAAAGGGAGGACGGAACAGGCTATCCACTCGGATTACAAAAAGATAAAATCCATCCCTATGCCCAGATTGTTGCTGTGGCCAATGAATTCATCAGCAAGACATTTACTCCTGCGGAACAGCCAAGGCGAAACTTCTCAATAGTGCTGCAAGAAATTTATGAGCTTGGATTCGGTAAACTGAACGAGAAGCCCGTGCAAGCGCTAATACATAATCTGCTCCCTAATATGATTGGAAAAAAGGTACAGCTTAGCAATGGACACATAGGAGAAATTGTATTGAACAATCCTATGGATTTTTTCAGACCCCTTGTGAAAGTGAAAGAGGTATTTATAGATTTGTCAAAAGAACGTAATCTGAATATTCGAGAAATTATAGTTTAGATCAATTTTAACTGATAGGTATGCGCTAGTTGGATTATCGGGGGAATTTAAAAGAGCCGGCACTTAAGATCAGTGGCGGCTCTTTACTACTTGTATTAGATACTCATTCTTCCCCTGTCTCCACAATCCACACCTCCGGCAAATTGCGGAACTGCTCCGCGTAGTCCAGGCCGTAGCCGACGACGAATTCGTCGGGGATTTCGATGCCGCAGTAGTCGATGGGGATGTCGGCAAGGCGGCGGGAGGGCTTGCTGAGGATGGTGCAGATGCGGACACTTGCAGCCTCCCGGAGAGCAAAGAGCTGCTTGAGATGCTGCAGGGTCAGGCCGGTGTCGATCATGTCCTCGACGAGGAGGACATGTTTACCACGGATGTCGGTGTCGATGTCTTTTTTGACGGTGATGACGCCGCTTGAGGTGGAGCTGGCGCCATAGCTGGATACGGACATGTAATCCATGCCGATAGGGAGGGTGATCTCGCGCATCAGGTCAGCCATAAATACGGCTGCTCCCTTGAGGATGCCGATGAGCACCAGCTCCTTACCTTCGTAATCCCGTGATATGTCTGCTCCAAGCACCTGGACTCTTTGCTGCAGCTCTGTTTTGGTTACCAGAACCTTTTGTAATGACGTCATTGTGTGGGCTCCTTATGAATCAGAATGATCCCGCCGCAGCAAGCTTTCTGTGTTCACGGGCTGCTTATGATCAGGATGATGATCTGTCCTTTTCCTTAAGCATAACATCATGTGCTCCGCCTTCAAAGATGGTTGTCGAAGAGACAAGGGTAATCTTCGCCTGTTGCTGCAGCTGCGGGATGGTTAGTGCACCGCAGTTGCACATGGTGGATTTGATTTTGCTGATGCTGAGATCCAGATTATCTTTGAGACGACCGGCATAAGGAATGAAGGAATCCACGCCTTCCTCGAACTCCAGCTTGCTCTCCTTGTCGGCATTGCCGAAGTCGTACCGCTGCCAGTTGCGGGCCCGGCTGGAGCCTTCGCCCCAATACTCCTTCACGAAGTTGCCGCCGACCAGCAGCTTGCGGCCCGGGCTTTCATCGAAGCGGGCGAAATAGCGGCCCAGCATCACGAAGTCGGCCCCCATCGCCAGGGCAAGAACGATATGGTAGTCATGCACGATGCCGCCGTCGGAGCAGATCGGGACGTAGATGCCTGTTTTCTCGTAATATTCCTGGCGTGCTTCAGCGACTTCAATGACGGAGGAAGCCTGGCCGCGCCCGATGCCTTTTTGCTCACGGGTGATGCAGATGGAACCGCCGCCTATGCCGACCTTGATGAAGTCCGCACCTGCTTCGACCAGATAGAGGAAGCCTTCCTTGTCCACTACATTGCCTGCGCCAACCTTTACTTTCTCCCCAAAAGTCTCCTTAATATAGTGGATCGTCTCGGCCTGCCATTCGGAGTAACCATCCGAGGAGTCAATGCAGAGTACATCCGCACCTGCTTCCACAAGCGCCGGAACACGTTCCTTATAGTCTCTGGAGTTGATGCCTGCCCCGACGATTAGCTGCTTGTTGCTGTCATGCAGCTCGAGCGGGTACTCCTGATGGCTGTCGTAGTCCTTGCGGAACACGAGATGAACCAGATGGCCGCTGCTGCTCACAATCGGCAGACAGTTCAGCTTATGATCCCAGATCATGTCATTGGCTTCAGTCAGGGAGATGCCTTCATTGGCATAGATCAGTGAAGCGAGCGGTGTCATGAACCCTGTAATCGCGCAGTCCGGCGGCAGCCGGTTCTCACGGTAATCGCGGCTGGTGACTATGCCCATCAGCTTGCCTGTAGGCTCTCCGTTGTCGGTGATCGCGATGGTCGAATGGCCGCTGCGGGCTTTCAGCTCCAGCACATCCTTCAGGGTGTCCTCGGGACGCAGATTGGAATCACTGAGCACGAAGCCGGCCTTGAATTTCTTGACTCTGCGGACCATCTCCACCTGCTGCTCAATCGGCTGCGAGCCATAAATGAAGGAAATTCCGCCGCTTTTGGCCAGGGCAATCGCCATATTATGGTCGGAGACAGCCTGCATTACTGCAGAAGTCACGGGGAGGTTCATCGTCAGGGCTGGCGTTTCTCCCTTGCGGAATTTGGTCACCGGAGTTCTGAGATCGACATTTCCCGGAATGCATTCTTTGGTCGTCAGATTCGGCACCAGCAGGAATTCGCTGAACGTTCTGGACGGCTGATCATAATAGTAAGCCATGTGTGGTCGCTCCCTCTCTTGGTTTGTTTTTTCTATACTTTTGACAGGAATTGTACCGGTACACCAATATCCATTTCCAGCTGTTTGTAATGCTCGCCCTTGGCCAGAATCGCCTGAACACCGACAAGCTGAATGCCCATGTGTTCCATTTGTTGGGCGATGCAGCGGATGGTAGCGCCTGAGCTGATCACATCATCGACGAGGAGCACCCGGTCCCCGGAAGTGAATCCGTCAAAATAGATATAGTTCTCATTATACGCCGTCTCGCGTTTGATGCTAACTTCATAGTTATCGTATAATTCGGTGCTGAGACGCAGAATATTCATCGGTTTCATCAGCTTGTAGGCCGCGAGCATCCCCCAGGTATGTCCACCTGGCTCGGGAGATACGATATAATCAAAAGCAGGGAACTGCACCGTAATGCTCTCGGCAAGGCTGTCCGTGATTTCACTAATCAGCTCAGGATCAATATAGGTGCCGCGCTCGCCGAAAGGATAAAGCTTGAAATCATAGGCGGTATCTTTATTTTTATAAATCCTTACATTTTTAGCGTTGCTGATGGATTCGCTGAGTCTTGCATAGGATGCGCTCATAGTCTTCACTCCTTAAAAGTTGTGTTAGCATATACAAAAAAACCCGGACTACAAGAGGCACCTGGAGGGCAAACGGCATCATGGAGAAGCGCACCAAAATCATGCGGGCTCTCGTCTTGAATATCCATCAGCCTTGCAGTGCCTCTTGTAGCCTGGGGCAATTTACGGTTGCCTGTAGAAACGCTCATACCAAATTAACGAGCTTATACAAGAGGTGTGAAATTAGAGGAATTATGAATGAAAAGTGACATTAGGTAGGAATCGGGTAGGATTATTAATCTATATGTTAGGAATAGTGACTTTAATCATTTGTTATATGCTATCATTCGCAATATTGTGTGTCAATATTTGATTTATATGTTAGATTTGATTACAACGACTGTGACTGGGGAGAGTGATTGAGATGCCGGAAGCTTCGCAATGGAAAATGGATACTTGTTCGTTGAAAGGTGATGGGGAGTGGAACGAGGATGCGCTGGTCATTCATGAAGAGGGATGTGTGTATGGCGTTGTGGATGGAGCGACTTCGCTTTCGCCATACCGGAATCCGGAGGGGCAGACAGGAGGATATATAGCGGCGCAGCTGGCGGCAGCACATTTTATGACAATGGACCCGCACGGGAAGCTGGAGCAGACTGCAACTGAAGCGAACCAGGCTCTGTGGCAGCAGATGGTGGCGGAAGGTGTGGATACGGGGGAGGCATCCAATCGGTGGTCGGCAGCCTTGGTCGTGGTGAAGATCCATGAATACAGCGTTGAATACGTACAGGCAGGGGATTGTATGCTGCTTGCCAGGTATAAGGATGGTACGGTCAGAGCGCTGACCCATCCCCAATTGGCGCATGTTGACCGGAAGACGCTGGACAAGATGGCGCAGCTTCGCTCCGAAGGCATAAGCGATCCGGCAGAGCTTCGCAGAGCGCTTATACCTAACCTCACGGGCAACCGGAACTTGGCCAATACGATTGACGGCTACGGGGTATTAAATGGCGACCCGCGATTCCCGCAGTTTTTGGAGAAAGGAACGTTTAACCGGGCGAATCTGGAGAGTCTCTATATGTTCAGCGACGGCTTGTACACCGAAGAATCTAAATGGACGGAATTGACGGATGCTCTGGAGAGACTTGGGGCTGAGGGGTATGCCGGGGCTTTGTATGATAAGGAACAAGAGGACCGGATGCTGCTGGAGGTTCCGCGCCTCAAGGTTTCTGATGATAAAACATGTATAGTGCTGCATTTGGGGTAGGCGGTTTTCCCAAGCGTAAGCTGATTAAAAATCTAAAAATAACCGATCCTAACCATGGCGTTGCCACGGTTTTTATATTTCCTGCTGAACCGGTACGGAGCTATTTTAAGGGCGACAATGACGTTTAGCTTGTTTATAATGATTATTATCTGGATTTCATAAATAGTTCAAAGGTTTTGTCAAAAGGTGCTTTTTCATGTGATATACTTAACACAGCGTTTATAGAAGTTGTGAAAGTGGCAGCAGCTAATTACGGATGAGCGGCAACAGTGCCTGCACCAATGAATAGAGATTAGGATGGTGAACAAACGATGCATATTGTCGTCGTTGGCCTGAATTACCGCACGGCACCCGTAGAGGTCAGGGAACAGTTCGCTTTTGCCGAGAGGGATCTGCCTGCGGCGTTACATCAGCTGATGGAGACCAAAAGCGTGCTGGAAGGGGTCGTCGTTGCTACCTGCAACCGGACAGAAATTTATGTGGTTGTGGACCGGCTTCACATGTGCGGATATTTCATCCGCAGCTATATGGAGCAGTGGTTTGGAGTGAAAAGCGATGTATTTGCACAGCATATGTATATATATGAAGACGAGCAGGCGATTGCCCATCTCTTCCGCGTAACCTGCGGTCTGGATTCTATGGTGATCGGTGAGACGCAGATCCTGGGACAGGTGCGCAGTGCTTTTTTGACTGCCCAGGGCGAAGGGGTGACAGGAACCTGGTTCAACCGGCTGTTCAAGCAGGCGGTTACACTGGGCAAACGCGCTCACAGCGAAACATCGATTGGCGAGAGTGCAGTATCTGTCAGCTATGCGGCTGTGGAGCTGGGCAAGCGGATCTTTGGCATGTTCTCCGGCAAAAGAGTGCTGATTCTTGGCGCCGGCAAAATGAGCGAGCTGACGGTGAAGCATCTGTACAGCAGCGGCGCGGCGGAAGTGATTGTCGCCAACCGGACGCTGTCGCGTGCTGTGGAGCTTGCCGAGAAGTTCTCGGGCAAGCCGAGCACGATTGAGCAAGCCTTACAGCATCTCGATGAAGTGGATATTGTGATCAGCTCGACGGGAGCGGATGGCTATGTCCTGACAGCGGCTCAAGTGGCTGAGAATATGAAGCGCCGCCCATCGCGTCCGCTGTTCATGATTGATATAGCTGTGCCTCGTGATATTGACCCGGCGGCGGCGAGCGTCCCGGATGTGTTCCTGTACGATATTGACGATCTGGAAGGCATTGTAGAGACCAACCTGGAAATGCGCCGTACAGAGGCCGCCAAGATCGAGGTTATGATCGAAGCCGAGCTGGAAGATTTCCAGATGTGGCTGAAGACCATGGGGGTCCGGCCGGTGATCCGTGCGCTGCAGGATAAATCCAATGGTATATATGAAGATACGATGGATAGTCTCTTCAATAAACTGCCGGAACTGGACGAGCATCAGCGCAAGGTTATCCGCCGTCTCACGAAGAGCATTGTCAATCAGATGATGCATGATCCGATCAATGTCATTAAGGAGCTGTCCGGCGGCAAGCAAGGAAACGAAGCGCTGGAGTATTTTACACAAATCTTTGCGCTTCAGGAGCAGCTTGGCACAGGGACAGACGACGGAAGTTCTGCAGAGCCGGAACGAAAGGAAGCTGAACGCGATTCCGCCAGCGAGTATACGCTGCCGAAGTCGGTGTTCGCTCCGGCAGGCCTGCTGGGCGGGTGAACCAGATGCAACTGCTGAATGGAATATATGATACAGCTCTGCTGCTATATGCCCTGAGCCTGCTGTTTGTTTTCTCGGATTGCCTTAAGCGGAATCCGGGCGGGAAGCGGCTGGGCACAGGGCTTCTTGTTTTTGTTGGCCTTTTGCAATCTTCCGGTCTGGCGATCCGCTTCTCACAGGAGAACGGTTTGCCGATTTTTACACCGTATGATTTCCTGTTCTGGTTCTCCTTCATTATTGTGCTGACCTCACTTGCGATTGCCTACACCCGAGGCGGAGAATTTACGATTCTGCTGCTCAGCATGGCAGGCTTCAGTGTCTTCCTGCTGAACAGGGTCTGGCTGACTGCCGAGGATCATACACTGCAGAGCTGGAGTGCGGTGCACGGGTGGCTGGCGATGCATATCATTTTGGCCAACCTGAGCTTTGCCGCCCTGACACTGGGAACGGTCTTTGCCATAATGTATCTGTTCCTGCATACGCGGCTGAAGCACAAAAAATGGGATGATCGCATCCGCCGCCTGCCGAGCCTTGAGACCATGGACAAATATTCATATACCGCGATTCTGGCCGGGGTTCCCCTGCTGCTGGCTTCACTGGTGCTGGCCGGAATGTCGATTATTGCTGAAGGGCGGACTCCATTGTTTCAGGATTCTAAGGTGCTGACCACCCTGATTGGGCTTGCGGTCTACATTGCCTATATCTTCCTCAAGCGCTCTGCCCGCCGCAGCGGGACCTCTATGGCCCGCTGGGCTATTGCCGGGTACGGGTTCATTATTTTGAATTTTTTGCTCAATTCCTGGTCGGAGTTTCACGGCTGGGGGGGCTAGGGGAGTGCTATGTGGAGCCTGCTGTTCTCTTGGGGGAAAGTAACGGCTTACCTTGTGGAGTGACACTTCATATTAAGTGACAATGAACGAAAGTGAGAAATTAGCCCTTCTTTTATGAAATCTAAGTTCTTCTATAGGGCTATAAGTGTGCTAACCATCCACATGCTGTCAGTAAAGCTGAGGTTGACAGGTCACCGCCCGAGGTAAGTATAAGAAAGAATGATAGCTGAAGGGGTTCTATTTGGCCTTGACAGTAGTAAAATTGAGATTGGATTGACGGTGAAATTCGGGTAACGCGGGTGCGGGAATTTTGATACTGGTTCAGATGAAGTGGATGGGTTCCTGCTGGTTTTTGCGGGTGTTGCGATGAAGGGCTTGATATATGCGTTAGTGGGCTCGATGTACGCGATAGATTGAATTGACGATAAATTCTCCTGGAGCGGGTACGGGAATCTAATGTGCGTTGTACACGGTTGGATTTGCGTTACAGGCTAGTGGATGTGTTGGTGGCAGGAGTAGGAGTGTGGCTGGATGGTGAAGTATTTTCCCATTATGCTGGATCTACAGGACCAGCGTGTGGTTGTCATTGGCGGCGGCGCGGTGGCGGAGCGCAAGGTGGTCGCGCTTATAGAAGCCGGGGCAGCGGTGGTTCTGGTCAGCCCTTCGCTGACCGGGACGTTAGCCGCCCTGGCTGAAGCGGGGCGGCTGAGTTGGATCAGCCGCCCCTATGCCCCCGGGGATATACGGGGGGCATTCCTGGTCTACGCCGCCAGCAACGATGCGGCGGTGAATGAGTCGGTGGCCCGGGAGGCGCGCAGCCTGGGCCTTCCGGTGAATGTAGCCAGCCGGGCCGAGGCGGGCAGCTTCATTACCCCCGGCGTGCTTCGCCGGGGGCGGCTAACGGTCGCCGTGTCGACTTCAGGCGCGGGACCGTCGGCAGCTGCGAAGATCACGGAGCAGCTGGCTGGGATTCTGGGCGAAGAGTATGAGCCCTATCTGGACTGGTTACACAACCTGCGGACAGAGATCAAGCGCAGGGAACTGCCGCCGGAGCTGCGTGGACGGCTTCTGCGCAGGCTAGGCGAAGTTGATGTGTTGAATGAGATGCGACAGGGCACCTTTATAGAGTGGGGTGCGGACGAGATCGACGACTGGATCACCCGAAATTTAGAAAAATAAGTAGTGAACTGCTGGCAGTCTGAGGAATAGGTCAGGCTGCAGGAAGGCGTTAGGTTAGAGGAAAACGTGCCTTGATGACTCTAAATGTGTGAGTTATGAGATGGGGTTTTCGTCAAATGAGACGCAGGTAGCCTGCGCGGGAAGCGGGCGAAACAAAGGTAGAAATACCTTTGAATGACGCGCCGGGGCTGGAAGTGGGCGAATCAAAGGTAGAAATACCTTTGAATGACGCCCCAAGGCTGGAAGCGGGTGAAACAAAGGTAGAAATACCTTTGAATGACGCGCCGAGGCTGGAAGTGGGCGAAACAAAGGTAGAAATACCTTTTAATGACGCGCCGAGGCTGGAAGTGGGCGAAACAAAGGTAGAAATACCTTTTAATGACGCGCCGAGGCTGGAAGTGGGCTAAACAAAGGCAGAGGCAGTTACCAGGTACCAGGAGGGATGAGGCATGAGGAAGATAATTGTAGGCAGCAGACAAAGTGCGCTGGCGCTCACGCAGACGGGGCAGGTAATTGCCGATTTGGAGCGGTTGAGCGGGGAGCATGGGTTTGGGTTTACGTTTGAAGTTCATAAGATTGTAACTAAGGGAGACCGGATTCTTGATGTAACGCTGTCCAAAGTTGGCGGCAAGGGATTGTTCGTCAAGGAAATTGAGCAGGCGATGCTGGCCCATGAGATAGATATGGCTGTACATAGTATGAAGGATATGCCCTCCGAACTGCCGGAGGGATTGATGAATGGTGCGGTTCCGAAACGCGTGGACCCCCGCGATTGTCTGATTTCAAACGGCGGTCTTGCGCTCGAAGATCTGCCGCAGGGTGCGCGCGTAGGCACAAGCAGCCTCCGCCGTTCCAGCCAGCTTGCAGCGCTGCGGCCCGATCTTCAGATTGAGCCGGTGCGCGGCAATATCGACTCACGTCTGGGTAAGCTTGCGAACGGCGAATACGACGCCATTCTGCTGGCGGCGGCGGGGCTGGCCCGGATGGGCTGGCAAGACCGGGTAACTGCGTATTTGCCGCCGGAGGTATGCCTGCCTGCTGTAGGGCAAGGCGCACTCGGGATCGAGTGCCGGGTGGATGATGCCGAGCTGCGGAAGCTGCTGGCCTTATACAATGATGAGCAGACGGCGCTTACGGTAGCGGCGGAGCGGACTTTTCTGGGCGCTCTCAATGGCGGCTGCCAGGTGCCGATTGGCGCTTTTGCCGTGCTGGACAATGAAGCTGTGAAGTCAGCCTCCCAAAGGCTGATTACATTGACAGGAATGGTGGGAACACCGGATGGCTCGGTCATCCTGAAGGAAACCTGCAGCGGGTATGACCCGGCGCAGCTGGGTGAAGAGGTGGCCAGGAAGCTCATCGCCAGAGGAGCGGAACAGATTTTGGCGGATGCAAGGGGATGAGAGAAATGACGGGGAAGGTATATCTGGTAGGTGCGGGACCTGGGGATGCTAGGCTGATTACGGTCAAAGGTCTGGATTGTATTAAGAAGGCGGATGTGCTGGTATACGACCGGCTGGCCAGTCCCAGACTGCTGAAATGGATGAAGCCCGGCGGGCAAAAAATATATGTAGGCAAACTCCCGGACCGCCACACGATGAAGCAGGAAGAGATCAATCAGCTGCTCGTTGATTTGGCGCTGGAGGGCAAAACGGTAGTCCGGTTGAAGGGCGGGGACCCGACGATTTTTGGCCGTGTGGGTGAAGAGGCGGAGCTGCTGCGCAGACACGGTATTTATTATGAGATTGTGCCGGGGATTACCTCGGCGATCAGTGTTCCGGCGTATGCCGGCATTCCGGTGACCCACCGGGATATGGCTTCTTCACTGTCCATTATCACAGGCCATGAAAGCCCGGATAAGCTGGACCATTCTATTCACTGGGATAAAGTGACCAATGCAACGGGGACACTGATATTTCTGATGGGCGTAGCCAAAATCGGCTACATCAGCGCCCAGCTGATCAAGCATGGACGGGCGCCGGAGACGCCGGTGGCGCTTGTCCGCTGGGGGACACGTGCGGATCAGGAGACGCTTACGGGGACGCTCGCTGACATTGAAGCGAAGGTGAAGGCCGCTGATTTCCAGTCGCCGGCCGTGATCGTTGTCGGCGAGGTTGTGCTGCAGCGCGAGCAGCTCATGTGGGCAGAGGCGTTGCCGCTGTTCGGCAAGCGCATTGTGGTTACACGGGCCCGCAGCCAGGCCAGCGAGCTGGTGGATTGGATTGAGGAGCTCGGCGGAGAGCCGTACGAGTTCCCGGTCATTGAGACGAGGATGCCCGAAGGTGCCGAGCAGAAAGCAGGTATTGCCGCCGCGTTGGCGTCGCTGGAAGAATACGATTACGTATTCTTTACGAGCGCGAACGGCGTGGAGTTTTTTTGGCGCCACCTGGCGGAGCTGAAGGTGGACATCCGCAGGCTGCACCGCGCCCGGATCGGCGCGGTGGGTCCGGGTACAGCCGCGGCGCTTGCGCAGCGCGGGCTGGTGGCCGAGGAGCTGCCTGGACGCTTCCAGGCAGAGGGGCTGCTTGAAGCCTTCGGGCCAAGGCTGCAGCCGGGGCAGAAGGTGCTTCTTCCGCGCGGCGATCTGGCGCGCGAGTGGCTGCCGGACAAGCTGCGGGAGCTCGGCCTGGAGGTGACCGAAGTGGACACCTATGAGACCGTGGTGACAGGTGAAGACGATATCGAGCTGCTCAAGCTGCTGGAAGAAAAGCGGATCCACGCAGTGACTTTTACCAGCTCATCGACGGTTCGCAACTTCATCAGCATTCTGCAGCGCATGGGGCTTGAAGATCCGCTTCCGCTGCTGGCAGGCGTCAAGATTGCCTGTATCGGTCCCGTGACTGAACAAACCGCCGTAGAGGCGGGGCTGACACCGGGACTTCTTCCTGAAGAAGCGACGATTGAAGCGCTGGTGCAGGAGCTCTGCCGCTGGAACGAGACTATGAGGCTGAAGTGAACTGGGCTTTGTCGTGACTGGCTGAGATCGATGGGTTCTTGATCGGGCTCACTGAAGTGGATTGTTAATGTTATAGCTCGCTGAAATAGATGGGATTTTGTCGTGCCTGGCCGGATTGGAATGGTTATTGTCATGACCGTCGGGGATTGACTGGGTTTTGCCTTCACTCGATTTGGGTTTATATATGTACTGTACAGGAGGATAATATCATGGGGTTTCCAATTACAAGACACCGCCGTTTGCGCGGAACAGCAGGAATTCGGGGGATGGTGCGGGAGACGATCCTGAATACGCTGGATTTCATCCAGCCGATTTTTGTCACCTATGGAGCAGGTGTGAAAAGTGAGATCAGCTCGATGCCGGGCGTGTATCATTTTTCGCTGGATACGCTGAAGGCGGAAGTGGATGAGATTGCGGCGCTGGGCATTCCGGCTGTACTGCTGTTCGGGATTCCCGAAACTAAGGATGCGGTCGGCTCGTCTGCGTTTGCTGAGGATGGCATTGTGCAGGAAGCCACACGGCTGATTAAAAAGTGGTACCCTGAGCTGCTCGTGGTTGCCGATACCTGTCTCTGTGAATTCACGGATCACGGACATTGCGGCATGGTTCATACCCATACGGTGGACGGCGTGGTGCATGGCGATGTGATTAACGATGCTTCGCTGAACCTGTTGACCCGCACGGCAGTGTCTCAGGCTCAGGCGGGTGCGGATATTATCGCTCCGTCGAATATGATGGACGGGTTCGTGCATGCGATCCGTGCCGGACTGGATGAGAACGGATTTGAGCATGTGCCGATAATGTCATATTCGGTAAAATATGCTTCGGCCTTCTACGGGCCGTTCCGTGAAGCCGCTGACTCCGCACCGCAGTTCGGAAACCGCAAAACCTACCAGATGGACCCGGCCAACCTGCGCGAAGCGATCCGCGAAGCGGATTCAGATGTGCTTGAGGGTGCGGATATGCTGATGGTGAAACCGGCTTTGGCTTATCTGGATGTGATCCGCACCATCCGTGATCAATTCGATCTGCCGCTGGTGGCTTACAATGTGAGCGGTGAATATTCCATGGTCAAAGCGGCGGCTCTGCAAGGCTGGATTGATGAACAGGCTGTCGTGCTAGAGATGCTGACCGGGATGAAACGCGCCGGCGCGGATATCATTATTACCTATTTTGCCAAGGATGCAGCCCGCTGGCTGCGCAGATAACAGGGCTGAATGCTACTGTACCTGGCAGTAGCCGGGTCATATCTATAGCACAATACGAACTGGACAGGAGTGGTGACAATGAGCAAATTGCCTTTGGCGCGGCGGGAAGAGGCTTCCCGCAAGGCTTTTGATGAAGCCAAGCAGTATATCCCCGGCGGAGTGAATAGTCCGGTCCGGGCGTTCAAATCTGTGGGGCTGACCCCGGTCTATGTGGATCATGGCGCGGGTTCACGCATTTATGATATCGACGGGAACAGCTTTATTGACTACGTCTGCTCGTGGGGTCCGCTGATTATGGGCCATGCCCACCCTGAAGTGGTCAAGGCGCTGCAGGAGACGGCAGTCAAAGGGACAAGCTTTGGCGCACCGACACTGCTGGAGACGGAAATGGCCAAAACCGTGGTCGGTCGGGTTCATTCGGTTGATATCGTGCGCATGGTCAATTCCGGAACCGAAGCTACCATGAGTGCGATCCGGCTGGCACGGGGGTATACCGGAAGAAGCAAAATCCTCAAGTTCGAAGGCTCTTACCACGGCCATGCAGACAGTCTGCTAATCAAAGCCGGATCAGGCGTAGCTACACTTGGACTACCGGATAGTCCCGGTGTGCCTGAAGGCGTGGCCATGAATACGATAACCGTGCCTTACAATGACCTGGAAGGGGTCAAAATTGCCTTCGAACGCTTCGGCAATGAGATTGCTGCTGTAATTGTGGAACCGATTGCCGGGAATATGGGCGTAGTGCCCCCGCTTCCGGGATTTCTGGAGGGGCTGCGCAAGGTGACTACGGGCTACGGTGCGCTGCTTATTTTTGACGAGGTCATGACCGGATTTCGGGTGAACCGGGGCTGTGCCCAGGGGCTGTTCGGCATGGAGCCGGATCTTACCTGCTTCGGCAAAGTGATTGGCGGAGGCCTTCCGGTAGGCGCTTATGGCGGCAAAAGGGAAATCATGGAGCAGATTGCTCCAACCGGACCAATCTACCAGGCGGGGACGCTCAGCGGCAATCCGCTTGCGATGGCAGCGGGTCTGACAACACTTAGACTACTGACACCGGAGGTGTACGACCGTCTGGAAGTTCTCGGTGCGCGTCTGGAGGCAGGACTTATGCGCAACGCGGTGGATACAAGCATTCCGCTAACCATTAACCGTGTGGGCTCCATGGTCTGCCCATTCTTTACTGAAGGTCCGGTCATCAATTATGATACAGCCAAAGCCAGTAATCTGGACCGGTTCCGGGCGTATTTCGGTAAAATGCTGGATCAGGGCATCAGTGTTCCGCCTTCACAATTTGAAGGCATGTTCGTCTCTGCCGCACACAGCGAGCAGGATATTGATGATACGCTGGAGGCCCATTATCAGGCCTTGAAATCCCTGTGACGGCAGAGAAGGAGCCGTTATCCGTGACGGGTGGCGGGTCCTGGACCCGCCGCGGAGAATGGCTGGAGGCCATGCCTGGACGGGTAATTACCTCGGCCTCAGATCCGGCAGCGGCCATAGATCAGTGGCTGCTGGAAACCGTGGGCATGCCCGCTAAGCTCCATTCTAGATTACGCCGCGAGGGCGGCGTACAGTGGAAGGGAGACCGCCTTCGGCTGGGATTGTTCCCTTACCGTGAGGCGGGCATTGAGCCGGCGTGGACGTCACTTGAAGTGTTGTTCGAGGATGACTTCTGCCTCGTTGTCCATAAGCCTGCGGGCATGGCGGTTCACCCCGATGGCAGCGGGAATGAGATCACTCTGGATCATGGGGTTGCCGCCCATTATGCGGCTTCGGGCGGGGGAGTCGCCGTACGCCATATTCACCGTCTGGACAAGGACACAACAGGTCCAGTGCTGTATGCGAAGAATGAGTATGCACAGCTTGTGCTTGATGAGGCTATGCGTGCCAAATCCGTCTCGCGGCTGTACGCCGCGATCGTGCAAGGCGTCGTGCCACCTAGGCTGAAGGTAATTGATGCCCCGATTGGCCGCGACCGTCATCATGCGGCACGCCGGCGGGTCTCTCCGGGCGGGCAGGATGCGGTGACGCGGATCGTTGGCCGGGAGGTTCTGCAGGGCGGTACCGTGCTTAAGGTGCAGCTCGAAACCGGGCGGACGCATCAGATCCGTGTCCATCTAAGCCACATGGGCCATCCGCTGTTCGGAGATGCTCTGTACGGCGGTCCGGCCTGGAATGCAGGTCGGCGTCCCCATTCCGGCGGTGTCGGAAGACAGGCACTGCATGGTGAAATACTTGCGTTCAATCATCCATGGACCAAAGAACAGCTTGAAGTGGCCGATCCATGGCCTGAGGATATGCTGCTCTTGCATGAACAGCTGGGAGCAGATCTGCAGGTTTGAATGCCCTGGTGATGAGGGGTTTATAAGGTCCGGGCTCATACTGTTCCCGTGAGCCTGCTCATCACGATAACCCATTTACTGAAGTCAAGAGCCCCCCAAGGCTGCGCTCCGGCACAGCCTTGGGGGGCTCTTGTTCGACGTATGACATTCTGAAGCGGATTCCCGAAGGTAGCGGCTGTTTATACCGGATTCTGCTGCGTGTCTCGCCGATCAGATGTTAAGCCGGCGCTCATACGCCTGAATATAGCCTTGACCCGCTTGAGTCAGTTTGCCTGCATCGATATAACCGGCTTCATAGATATGCTTCATCACCGTTCTGAAATCCCGGGGGTCCACACCACTGGCATGCGGGTATGCCGCCTCCTGCTTTTGTTCAAATCCTTTCAGAATTTGATATACGGGATCAGCACTAATCATGCAATCAGCCTCCTTTCTAATTTTTAAAGTATATTCCCGCCAGTCTTTGTTGGTGAAACCCTGAAATACAGGACCATAAGTGTGTCCAGCCCGAACGGTAGGTAAAGCCAATAGCATGTAAGAAACTGGATGCTGTGAAGTAAAGCAAGCTAACGGATTTTGGGTAATAACACTAATAGAAATAAGATTCATTTGCGTGACTGGATAGTGTTTATATGATGGGAGGAACACCATGAAATGGCAGGGTAGAAGGGGCAGCTCGAATGTGGAGGACCGCCGGGGGATGGGCGGCGGCGGAAAGGTGATCGGCGGCGGAATCGGAGGAATCATTATTGTTGTGATTGTAACGCTGCTCAGCGGAGGGAATGCCGGTGATATTCTTGGTGGTCTCACGTCCAGCGGCACGAATACTTCGGCACCTTATGAACAGACGGCTCAGGAGAAAGAGTTGGCCGACTTTGTATCCGTTGTGCTGGCGGATACGGAGGAAGTGTGGTCCGGGGTTTTCCAGGAAGAGGGGAAGACATATCAGGACCCGACGCTCGTGCTCTATACTGGCAGTGTAGATTCGGCCTGTGGCACAGCAACATCGGCGGTGGGGCCGTTTTATTGTCCGGGTGATGCCAAGCTGTACATCGACCTCAGTTTTTACGACGAGCTGCAGCAGCGCTTCCAGGCACCGGGAGATTTCGCCATGGCCTATGTAATTGCCCACGAAGTGGGACATCATGTACAGACGCTGCTCGGCACTACGGAGAAACTGGATTCGGTCCGTCAGAGCTTGAGCGAGAAGGAATATAACAAATACCAGGTCCGTTTTGAGCTTCAGGCCGATTATCTGGCCGGCGTCTGGGCCAAGCATGCCCAGGGGATGAATCTGCTGGAAGAGGGCGATCTGGATGAGGCGCTGACGGCGGCGAGTGCGGTCGGCGACGACACGATTCAGAAGCAGGCCCAAGGCTATGCGGTGCCCGACAGCTTCACCCATGGCACTTCAGAGCAGCGCAAGCGCTGGTTCTACACAGGCTTCCATTCAGGTACCATTGAGGGCGGCGATACCTTTAACGCTACCGAGCTTTAGGGGAAGCAGGTGAGGCCAACAACTTCATAAACCTCGAACCTCAAAACGGCTGCGCTGTCCAGTAAAGGACGGCGCAGCCGTTTTATGTAAAAAAGGTACCGTCCCTGAAAAAGACAATGCAGCTACAACAGGGCATCTGCCCGCTCAGGCTTCCAGTTCATTTTTATACGACAGCCGGTTACGGCCAAGCTTCTTGGATTCCAGCAGCAGCTGGTCGGCATACACATACCCTTTTTCCATAGAGGTCCGCTGCCCCACTTCCGCCTTGTAATAATACAGGCCAAAGGAAGCTGAATACACAACATTGATCCGCTGGTCCTCATACTCGGCAGTGACGCTGTGTCCGGCAATCGTGTCCAGAATTCCCTGAATCTGCGTGTGGCAGTCCTCAAAGGATTTGTGTCTCAGGAACATGGTGAATTCCTCGCCGCCGCTGCGGAACAGAATGTCCTCTTCCTGCATATGCGACTTTAGCGTATTGGCAAAGTGGATGATCACCCGGTCACCGACGGCGTGGTTATAGGTATCGTTGATTTTTTTGAACCGGTCGATGTCCGCCACCACGATACCGATGCACTCATTGCTGTGGTTCAGCTCCTTCATCATCTTATCCATATGGGCGCGGTTGAAGGTTCCGGTCAAAAAGTCGCGGTAGGCCATCTGCTCGAACTTGTCCCGTTCAAATTTATGCTGGGCGCTTTGTGATTTGGAATAGAAGGAGATGCTCACGACATAGTTCAGCAGGAAGAGCGCAATCAGCATTTCCCATTTCTCCATCTGCAGCAGCCGCAGCAGCAAAGCATTCGTCAAGGTTACCTTGCTGAAGTCCAGCAGATTTCTGTTGTGCAGCAGCAGGTCCATAGCTTCTTTGCGGGTGGTGATATCACCTGAGAGTGCAAAGGTAAGCGTCAGGAAGCTCGCCGACAGGAGCGTCGTCACACAGACTACCAGAAGAAACAGCAGCCAGTAGCCCAGTGGCATATGTGCGGCATAAGGATGGAGCAGCGTGTACAGGTAGTACCCACCCGAACCGCCAATCGTAAAGGAACCAATATTGTAAAAGGTGTCCAGAAATTCTCCGGGGTCCGCGGTTTTGGTCTTCTTTTTATAGAAAAACACCGTAAACCGGTATAGTACCTCGAACAGAAGTGTGCCCATAGGCCCTGCGAAAACCCCGAAAGAGGAGGTGTAGCTGATCGCGTAATCTATATTCGAATTGCCGCTTCGGGTCACAATGCGCAGTTGATAATAAATACTTGAAAAAGCCCAATATAAGATCAGAGCTTTGAGATATGTATGGTCTAGCACTATAGCGTGCCTCGCGCCGAAAGCTATGGCCACAGAGGCAAAAAACAGAAAAAGGTCAAATACCCTTGCTTTGGACATAACGTTGATTTCCTTTCAGGAGTTATTCCGATTATACCCGAAAATTTCGGGTTGTGATTAAAAGTTATTTTAGAAAATTCGCCATTTGTCCATGTCCCGGCATGAGGGAAGTTCATATAATATTTTGTTCGTTTTATTTTTGGAACCGGGGAGAGAAGCGGATGAAGATACTGCTGGTCACCTATTGGGGGCTTACGAATATGGGCGGGATTTGGACATATATGAAGCAGCTGGCTGACAAGCTGAATGAGTATGGACATGAGGTTACACTGATGGGAAGCCGTGCAGAAGATCATACGCTGTATCTGCTGGACCAGGGAACTTTCTTTGACAAAAAAACTCTCTATAACGTGCTGCTGCCACAGCTTGATAAGGACCGGTTTCCCCATCTGCATCTGGAGCATGGTATCTTCAGCTTTGAGCTGGGCCGTTACGTCTTTGAAGGCGGGGCAGCGGTTCTCGGTCTGGAGAAGTATGATGTGATCCATGCGCAGGACCCTATTTCTGCCTATGCTCTCCGGCGGATCATGAAGGTGCGTAAGCCTCTGGTCTCGAGCTTTCACGGAGCGCTGGCGTATGAATCCTATTTTGAATATAAAGGCCTCGAACCGGCGCTTACCCGAAAAGAGTATGAAAAACGGGCCATCTGGCGGTATTTCCGCCGGCTCGAGGGAATGGGGGTCCGGTCCTCTGACCTTATTCTGGTTTCTTCGGACTGGATAGCAAGGCTGGTGAACCGGCAGGATGCGGGTGAAGCGCCAATTCGTATACTGCCGTATGGAATTGATGTGAAGCAGTACGATGCGAAGGCAGCGCTCCCGGCCCCGCTTAAGTTTGGAGACGGGCTCAAAGTAATTATGTACGCCGGACGTCTCGAATATATCAAAGGAGTACATGTGCTGATTGCGGCTCTGGCAATTCTGCAGCACAGCCGTCAGGACTGGGTATGTGCAATTTCCGGAATTGGCAGCCTTACAGAAGAATTGCAGGCGCAGGTGCTGGACCAGGGAATGCAGGGGCGGGTATTTTTCACCGGGAAAATGGACAATATTCCAGCTGCACTGACCGCCGCGGATATTTATGTGCAGCCCAGCCTGCAGGACACACAGCCTTTTTCGGTGACGGAGGCTCAGCTTGCCGGAATTGCGCCGGTTGTAGCCGGAACGGCGGGGATGCCGGAAATGGTGCAGCAAGGGGTCACAGGATTTGTCGTACCGGCAGAGGATTCCATGGCACTGGCGGTGCAGCTGGAACAGTTGCTTCAAGATGACGAACTGCGGCTGCGGACAGGGAAGCAGGCCCGTAGCTGGGCTGAGCATAACCGTACACTGGATGGCATGGCAGCGGGGACACTGAAGGCGTATCATGAAGCCCTGTCGATGCAGCATGGGCAGAGTAGTTATCCCGCTCCCAGAAGGTTCAATAAAGGTGAGGGGCGTATTAGACTACCTCAGGCATTTCATCCTGCCGATATTTTGGAACATATGCCCCCTGACCGTCCGCTGGCTCATGCTCTGCGTGAGGGGCTTCCGCAGGATTATTGCATTCCTGATGCCCAAATGGCTCTCAAAGAGTAGAGGCATTCCCTGGTATAGGCTGTGTCCAAAGTTGTCATGCCTTACGGATTTAAGCATATACATGAGGGGAGTAACATTTTGGGCTTATGCTCTGGGCTTGTCTCAGGGTTAGATTATGCCAAGAAGGAGGACATTTCCCGTGTTTGACCAGTCCCACGGCTTGCGGTTTGATATTTATGAACGCATTCATCTGCCTGCAGAACTTCCGGGAATCGCTGAGCTGGAAGAGGTTGAGCTGATCCCGGACATCCAGGTAATTCAGCGGGAGGACCGTGCCGAGCTGTATGGTCAATTGCTGCTTACCGGGCTCTACCGAGGAGAAGATGACCGGACCCAGCGTTTGGAGCATGCGATTCCCGTAGAAATCACAGTTCCGCTGACACGGGTCAGCTCGCTTGAAGACATAGGGGTGGAGATCGAGAATTTTGATATTGACCTGCTTACGATGCGTACAGTCAATATCACAGGCGTACTATCCTTGCGCGGAATCGGGAGCGGTGATACGCAGCCAGCCTGGCAGCAGGAGGAATATACAGTAGCTTATTCTGCTGAAGATGAGGAGCGGTTAGAGGTAGCTCCTGCTGACAAGATTGAGCATGAGAATGATGCACTCTATGAGAATTCGCTCTGGACCTATGGCGAAGGAGCAACTGACATTACGGCACATGATCAAGGAAGCGGGCATGGCAATGCTGTCGGTGTCGAGGCTTCGGCTCCTCTGCCGAATTCGGAGCTTCCGGCAGAGGAGGGTTACAACCAGCCTGCCGCAGTAGCTGAGCCACAGCCAAAGGACAAGGAAGCCAAAGTCCGGACTCACAGTCTCGATGCTCATACCGGTTATGATGTCCTGGAGGCAAAGGCGGGTGAGCCAGCTCTAGAGATCCATTCTGTGTATCAGGAAGAGCCTCCACACCTCGCGGAAGCTGTGGAGAAGGCAGCAAGCTTGCCGGATGAAGCTGAAGCTGTAGCAGAACCCCAGCAGGAGAATGAGAACAATGGGGCTTTTGCATCTCCCGATGTAGAGCCTGTATCCGAGGAGAAACCTGACCTGAAAATTGGTCTTGGCAGCAAAAAAGAACCGAAGGAAGAAGAACGGGAGCAGCTTACATTCTCTTCCCTTCTCAGCTCCAGCCGGGCCCGGAAGGAACAGGAGGAACAGCATGCCCCGGCGCCGGCACCGCCAGCAGCAGCACCGGATACCGGTAATAATACAGAATGGAAAAGCCGGTTCATCGGGGGCCGGGGCAGCGCGGACTTGTTCCGCAAAGTCCGGCTCTGCATTGTCCAGCGGGAAGAAACATTGGACACGATTGCAGAGAAATATCAGCTAAGTACAAGGGAATTGGTGATGTACAACCGACTCTCCGGACAGAATGTAGAGGAAGGTCAGGTATTGTACATCCCCTGAGATGGCTTAAGTAAGAGTCCCGGCCGGGTGCGGCCGGGATTTTTGCGTGGGATGGGGTATAGTATATGAATCGCAGTTGTGCATATGCTGGTTGACTAGGAATAGTACTGAATGTATTATGGGATTAAGTAAAATCAAAAGACTGGGAACGGGAAGAGTAGGCGGTTAGCCCTTCAGAGAGCGGAATTTGTAGTTGCTGTGAATTTCCGCAGGATGCAGCCCCCGAAGTCGCCCCGGAGTCGCCCTTCTAAGCCTGTTGCGCAGATGTGATGCACAGGGTAGGATGTGGCCGGACGCAGCCGTTATCTGCATGAGTGTCGCGCTAAGCTTTTGGAACCGTGAGGAACCGGGGCGAGGGTTTATTTTTTGTATAGTGCGAAACAAAGGTGGTACCGCGAAAGAATGACCTTTCGTCCTTTGAGACGAAGGGTCTTTTTGTGTTTATAACTTGTTATTCAAATGGAGGGTTCAACTATGGCTGACCACAAGAACAGAACGGCTGAGCTGACTGATTTGCAGGATGCGGAACAGCCACAAGCGCCAAGCAGCAAACAAAGCGATATGCCGACCACATATGATCCGAAGGCGGCAGAGCAGAAATGGTATGCTTACTGGATGGAGCATGGCTTCTTTGAAGCCGGTAAACGTCCGGAAGCAGAAGCCTACAGTATTGTTATTCCCCCGCCGAATGTGACGGGCATGCTGCATATCGGGCATGCGCTCGATTTCACGCTGCAGGATATTCTGATCCGCACGAAGCGGATGCAGGGCTTCGATACGCTATGGCTGCCGGGAACAGACCATGCCGGTATCGCGACCCAGACGAAGGTGGAGCAGAAGCTGCGCCAGCAGGGCATTTCCCGGCATGACTTGGGACGTGAGAAATTCCTGGAGCAGGTATGGTCCTGGAAGGACCAGTATGCCGAGACCATTCATGAACAATGGGCCAAAATGGGGCTGTCTCTGGACTATTCGCGCGAGAGGTTTACTCTGGACGAAGGATTGACCAAAGGGGTACGCCAAGTCTTTGTTGAGCTGTACCGCAAAGGCCTGATCTACCGAGGGAAACGGATTATTAACTGGGACCCGGCCGCACGTACGGCTTTGTCTGATATCGAAGTGGAATATAAGGAAGTTAACGGACATCTGTATCACCTTCGTTACCCGCTTAAAGACGGCACCGGCTTCATTACGGTAGCAACCACACGTCCGGAAACCATGCTTGGCGATACAGCGGTAGCGGTACATCCTAAGGATGAACGTTATAAAGATCTTATTGGCAAAACGCTGATTCTGCCGATCATTGGAAGAGAGATCCCGATTATTGCCGATGATTATGTTGATAAGGAATTCGGCAGCGGGGCTGTGAAGATCACCCCGGCCCATGACCCGAACGATTACGAGGTGGGACTGCGCCACAATCTGCCGCAGATCAATGTGATGGATGAGAGCGGGACGATGAACGAAGAAGCCGGCCCTTACCAGGGCCAGGATCGTAGTGAATGCCGCAAGAATATCGTCGCGGACCTCAAGGAACAGGGCGTTCTGGTGTCCATTGAAGACCATGTACACCAGGTTGGACACAGCGAACGTTCAGGAGCCGTAGTTGAGCCTTATCTGTCCACCCAGTGGTTTGTAAAGATGAAGCCGCTGGCCGAGGCAGCCATCGCCGCACAAAAGGATGGGTCCGGAGTTAACTTCGTTACGGAGCGTTTTGAGAAAACCTATTTGAACTGGATTGAAAATGTGCGTGACTGGTGTATTTCACGCCAGCTGTGGTGGGGACACCGCATTCCGGCATGGTACTCGGAATCTACGGGTGAAGTATTTGTAGCAGATACCGAAGAGGAAGCCCGCGAAATCAGCGGACTTGATGACTTGAAGCAGGATGAGGACGTTCTTGACACCTGGTTCAGCTCCAATCTGTGGCCGTTTGCCACAATGGGCTGGCCGGATGAGAACAGCAGCGACTATCAGCGTTATTTTCCGAACAATGTGCTGGTTACCGCTTACGATATTATCTATTTCTGGGTAGCCCGGATGATCTTCAGCGCGCTTGAATTTACAGGGAAGAAGCCGTTCTCCGATGTGCTGATACATGGTTTGGTACGAGATGCAGAAGGACGCAAAATGTCCAAGTCGCTCGGTAACGGGATTGATCCGCTGGATGTTATTGAACAATATGGCGCGGATGCCATGCGTTATATGATTTCCACGGGTATCACCGCCGGCCAGGATCTTCGTTTCCGTATTGAAAAGGTCGAGCAGGCCCGTAACTTTGCCAACAAAATATGGAATGCCTCGCGCTTTGCGCTCATGAATCTGGAGGGCGTAAACTTTGCAGATATTGACATTACGGGTGAGCTTTCGACAGCAGACCGCTGGATTTTACATCGTTTGAACGAAACTTCTCGTGATATTACGCGTCTAATTGACGCGTACGAGTATGGCGAGACCGGCCGTCTCTTGTACAACTTCATCTGGGATGACCTATGCGACTGGTACATCGAGTTCTCCAAGCTTACGCTGTATGGTGAGGATGCTGCGGCCAAGGCTAAGACTCAATCAGTGCTTGCCTATGTGCTTGACCGTACGCTGCGTCTGATTCATCCGTTCATGCCGTTCATCACTGAGGAAATCTGGCAGCATCTGCCGCATGAAGGGGATACCATTATGCTGGCCGAATGGCCGAAGTACGAAGCTGCACTGGAGCAGCCACAGGCTGTGGCGGAAATGAACCTGCTGATGGATGTGATCCGTGCGGTCCGCAATGTCCGTGCTGAAGTCAACGTTCCGATGAGCAAAAAGGTAGAGCTGATCATCAAAGCCGCGAGCGAAGAAACACTAAGCATTATCGCCCGCAACGATAACTACATTGGGCGTTTCTGTAACACCTCTTCCTTCGAGGCAGGCCTTAATCCGCAAACACCGGATAAGGTCATGTCCGCTGTGATTACGGGAGCAGAGCTGCTGCTGCCGCTTGCAGGTCTGATTGATATCGAACAGGAGATTACCCGACTGGAAAAAGAAGTGCAACTTCTAAACAGCGAAGTAGAGCGCGTGGAGAAGAAGCTCGGCAATCAGGGCTTTGTCGCCAAAGCGCCAGCTAAAGTCATCGAAGAGGAACGGGCAAAGCAGGCGGATTACTCTGCCAAACGTGAAAAAGTGCTAGCCCGCATCGCAGAGCTGAGAGGATAATCGACTATGGATGAGTGGATCGGGAGCGGCGGAACCGCTCCCTTAAGTTCTTATACAGAATCAGTGGATTGGATTAACGGCCTGATTCCTTTCGGCATCCGCCCAGGCCTGGAACGGATTAAACGGCTGATGGAGTTACTGGGCCAGCCCCAGCGCAAGCTGAAATTCATTCATGTGGCGGGTACGAACGGCAAAGGCTCGACCTGTGCATTTTTGACCAGTGTACTCATGAACAGCGGGTACAGCGTGGGCACCTTCACGTCCCCTTACATCACCAAATTCACGAACCGTTTTCAGTACAATGGAACGGATATTCCTGAAGAGGTGCTGGCAGAGCTTGCGAACAAGTTGCATCCGCTGGTCGAAGAGATTGCACAGACTGAGCTGGGCTCACCCACAATGTTTGAAGTTGCTACCGCTCTGGCCATTCTCTATTATGCGGAAGTCTGCTACCCCGATGTTGTCGTATGGGAGACTGGTCTTGGGGGAAGGCTGGATGTAACGAATATTGTAACCCCGATTGTGTCTATCATTACAAATGTCGGTCACGATCACACCGATGTTCTGGGGGATACTGTAGAAGAGATTGCGGGTGAAAAAGCCGGGATCATCAAACCGGGTGTTCCTGCCGTCAGCTGTGTTAGCCAGCCGGAAGCAATCGCAGTACTCAAGGCAAAAGCTGCTGCCAGCAGGTCCACACTCTACCTTGCCGGAGATGATTTCAGCTACAGCAACGCTACATTCAAGGAAGGCCTGCAGTCTTTTACCTTCAAGGGTCCTTTCCGTTCGCTTGAGCTTGACATCGCAATGAAGGGCGAGCACCAGCTCAGTAATGCAGCCGGAGCGATGATGGCGCTGGAGGTCTTGCGTCAATACATGGCTTTTATGCTGGAAGACGAGGATGTGCAGCAAGGCTTCCGCAGCACCTTTTGGGCGGGAAGACTCGAGGAAGTGCATTCTTCGCCGCGGATCGTGCTGGATGGGGCACATAACCCCGAAGGCGCGGAGAGTCTGGCCAAAAGTTTGCCGCAGTTTTACAAGTACAATCAATTAAATTTGCTCATGGGGATGCTGGCAAATAAGCATCATGAGTCATACTTCAAGCATATACTGCCTATAGTGGATACGCTCATCCTGACCGAACCGGATTTCCGGAAGAAAATGGACGCGGAAGATCTGCAGGCTATCGCAGAACGTCTGCGGGAGAAATATGCCAAAGAAAATTTGGTAATTATAGTAGAACATGATTGGGGTAGGGCGCTGCAGCTTCTGCAGTCGATCACAGCGGAGAAAGACCTTGCAGTCGTCTCCGGAACGCTGTATTTGATTTCTGATGTGCGCAGTACGCTTTTACGGCAACCCAATTCTGAAAAAGGCTGGTGACGAACTGTTGGATACTACTGAACGTGTGCATTTTATAGGGATCGGCGGCTATGGTATGAGCGCGATTGCCCGGGTAATGCTGGAAATGGGATATACGGTAACGGGCTCCGACGTGGTGGCTCAGGAACTGACCGAGAAATTAATAGCCAAAGGCGCCAAAGTGTATATTGGACATACGGCCGAGCAGGTAAAAGGCGCGGATCTTGTCGTATACTCCACGGCCCTTTCAAGTGATAATGTGGAATGGGTAGAAGCGGAACGGCTCAAGATTCCGGTCCTGCACCGCTCGCAAATGCTGGCCCGGCTGCTGAATGAACGCAAGGGCGTAGCCATTGCCGGTGCGCATGGCAAAACCACGACCTCTTCCATGATTGCGTTGATTATGGAAGATTGCGGAGTGGACCCTACTTATATTATCGGTGGGGAAATTATGAATGTCGGCACGAATGCCAAGGCCGGACAAGGGGAGTACGTCGTGGCCGAAGCGGATGAGAGCGATGGCTCCTTCCTGCAGTACCATCCTTGGCTGGGGATCGTAACGAACATTGAAGCGGATCATCTGGAGAATTACGGGGGTGATTTTGGCCGCTTGAAGGCTGCTTACGTTCAATTCATGAATCAGATGCGTGAGGACGGTACGGCGATTGTATGTGCGGATGATGAAACAGCAACCTCGCTGTTGCCTGAGGTCAAAGGCAGCGTCATCACCTACGGCATTCATTCGGGTGTAGCAGATTACATTGCGACGGACATCGTTTTAGGTGACCGGCAGGTGGCCTATACCATGAATTTTGGCAGTACGGTGCTGGGACGCATTGAGCTGTCCATACCCGGAAAATACAATCTGTACAACTCCATGGCAGCAGTGATTGCCTGTCTGAAAGCCGGAATTCCATTCCAGGCGATCGCAGAGTCCATCGTGAAATTCCATGGCGCCAAACGCCGCTTTCAAGTGCTCGGGGAGATCAATGATATTCTTGTCATCGATGATTATGCGCATCATCCTACAGAAATTCAGGCAACCATCAGCGCAGCCAAGGCAACGGGCAAACGGATTATTGCCGTATTCCAGCCCCAGCGCTATACACGGACCTTTTTCCTGCTGGATGCCTTCAGCCGTGCGTTCAGTGAAGCCGATGAAGTGATTCTCACTGACATTTATTCACCGGCCGGAGAGAAGCAGATCGAAGGTGTCAGTTCCGCCAAGCTGGTGGAATTAATTGTTCAGAACAGCAATGCCAGCGCAAGGCATCTGCCGACCAAGGAAGCTGTATTAGCTGACTTGCAGGGTCGGATTGCTCCAGGTGATCTCGTGATTACGATGGGAGCGGGAGACATTTGGAAGGTTGGGTACGCACTGGCAGAGGAACTGAAAAAACACTGAGCCTGAAGCCTACAATCTAATATTTGCACATTTTACGCAGAAACGGATACCGCTCTTTATACTAAAGGGACGGCTATACCGTTTTTGCTTGTAATAGGACAAGCATTTATCTATTCCCCCGCACATGGTGGTGTGACTTATGGCTGTACAGCTTGATATCCGAACACTGTTATATCTATTTATCTTTGGAAATCTGTTTACGGCTTTGCTTACAAGCTTCTATCGTCTTCATTCGTCCAGAGACAAAGCCTCCACCCTGTTTATAGCTGCGAAATGGCTGCAAGTGGCCTATTGGTCCTCGTTCCTGTTATGGAATGTGATGCCCCGCTATATAGCAATACCTCTTAGTAACGCTCTGATTCTAGCCGGGGGAGGCTTGGAGATTGCTGCGCTTCTTCTGATGACGGGGCTGTTTGGACGCAAAGCTAAGTTGTATTATTGGACAATCTCCGTTTGCAGTGTGATCAGCTACGGAAGTGTTGCCTTGTTTTATAACAGACCGAATATACGGGTAGCCACCACGTCGCTGTGGGCGGTGCTGTTTATGGTTTATCCTGCCTTCCGTTTGATGAAGAATCGAAAAGGCTCGCCTCTGCAGGGACTGATGGGCTTCATTTTTTACTTTTTAGCGGTGGTGATGCTGATCCGGTCGATGACTGCGCTGTTTCTGGAACCCGGTATGGGAGCGCTCTCGCCCAACCTGCCGCAGTATTTATATTTTCTGGGCATGTTCTTTTTGCTGATCGTAGGTTCGTCAGCTTTTATTCTTTTATCCAATGAACACACTTATGAGAAGTTAAAAAGAATGGCAACCTATGACGGGTTGACTGGAATCCTGGGGCGCAGGACTTTTATGCAGGAAGCGGAACAGAAACTGGCCCATGCAGTGAAGAAACAGGAATTTTTCTCTCTGCTGCTGCTGGATCTTGATCATTTTAAAAGAGTGAATGATTCGAAGGGCCACGACGTTGGCGATGCAGTTCTGCAGGATTTCGTGTTCACCATCCAGAGCAATCTCAAAACCTTTGATCTGTTCGGCAGAGTAGGCGGAGAGGAATTTGCCGTTTTACTCTGCGGACTTGACGAAGAAGACAGCGGTTGCAGGGCTGAGCAGCTAAGGCAAGCCGTGGAGGAGGGTGCCTCCAGCTTTACATATCCCGGGGAGTACACAGTCAGTATTGGTATCGTTACAGTCCTTCCGGGCCCCCTCACTTCCCTGAACATGTTGTATAAGCTTAGTGACCAGGCGTTGTATCAGGCGAAGCAGCTAGGCCGAAACCGTGTAGTACGGTCTGGTTAGAATGGCCGGGATAGCGGCATACATAGGGTTCCACCAACAAGGAGTGAGTTTGATAGCCGTCCATCTGGATCTGAATACACTGCTGGTTTGTCTATTTTTCGGGAATTTATTTACAGTTCTTCTTGTTATAGCTTATCGTTCACGCCAGTCAAAAGATAGAACCACCGGACTGTTTGTGACGGCAAAGCTTCTTCAACTGGTTATCGTGCTGATCCTGATGCAAGAGGACTTCCTTGGCCTCCGGTTCACTCTTCCGCTTAACGTCCTCCTGAGCTTGGCGGCAGGCACGGTGGAAGCTTTTTCCCTCCTGAAACTGCTGGGGGCCTATTCGGGCCGGGTCAGAACCTATTATTTTTCCCTGGCGGGATTGTCCGCTCTTTCCCTGCTGCTTATTTATATTCTGTATCCTGACAAGCCACTGCACATCGCCTCGGCAACGCTGTCCGGGGTGTTGTTTATAGTGTATCCAGCTTACATCCTAGGGATAAAGGGCAAAAAAACACCTTTGCAGGAAATGATGGGCCTGCTCTATGGAATAGTGATCCTGACTTTGCTGGGGCGGGCAGCCTTAACATTCTATACGCCGGCGGCTAGAAACTCCTTTGCTCCTGAAATCCTTCAAACCCTGTACTATATTGGTTTGTATTTGCTGATGTTCCTGGGCACTTCAGGTTTCATGCTTCTGTCCCGCGAACAATCCTATGCGGAGCTGGAAAGGGTCGCCACCTTCGATGAATTGACCGGAATTCTTAACCGCAGATCATTTGTACAGCGTGCCCGCTCCAAGATTGCCGATTTGGCCAAAGGGAATATCCCCTTTTCTTTTCTATTACTCGATATCGATCATTTCAAGAATGTGAATGATACTTACGGACATGATACCGGGGACAAGGTGCTAGGGGATTTTTCCCGCAAAATACAGGGCCAGCTTGGTGATAGCGACCTGTTCGGCAGATTTGGCGGTGAGGAATTCGCTGTTTTGCTGCATTGCTCGGATGAGGAAACCAGTGGAAGAACCGCCGAACAGCTGCGCCGCTGTGTGCTGGATGCTGTGATCGATGGCATTCCGATGCCTTACACGGTGAGCATCGGCATCATCACGGTCCACTCGGGGGAGCGGGTTCCTTTGAATACACTGTACAGACTAAGCGATACGGCGTTGTATCAAGCTAAGCAGCAAGGAAGAAACCGAGTGGTGCGAAGCCGGGAGACCCTTGGGAGTTCGTAACCTAAATAACAACAATAACAGGAGCGTTCTTTCACCTCAGCCGGGGCAGGAGCGCTTTTTGGTGTGGAAATCCATTTTTTGAAAATTATTTTTGGAAAATACATGAAACGACAAAAAAACGGTGCAAATTGGGGTAATATATCTTAAATACTTCACGAAGTAGATAGATATCAGACTATTGAAGAGTAGGAGACGAAAACAATGAGGGAGAAATTGCTATTCATATCCGCAGAAAATCCTTTTCCCCAGGACAGCGGCGGCAAGCTGAGAACTGGAAATATACTGAATATTTTACTGGCCAAATATGATGTGGATCTGCTTACTTACAGCAACACAAAGTCTTCAGCGGAGAAGTCGGAAACGCAGGGACTTGCAATGTACGAAGTAGAGCGAACAATGAATTACCGAAAAGCCATGCTTCGTTCCCTATATAAATGGCGCAACAGTTCCTACATGAGTCATGTGGATGTAGATATGCGCAGCAAGATTATGGGGTTGTGCCGTGAGAACAGCTATAGTCATATTTTTATATCCCATAGCCTGCTTGGAAGCTGCATTGATATCGTGCGTGAAGCACTACCTGAAGCTGTAATCACCACGGATGCCCACAATTTCGAGAGTGGACTCTCCGGACAGCTGGCAGCCGGGAAGAAAGGTGCAGCGAAACTGTTTTATACTCTTAATGCCGTATGGACGAAGCGGGATGAGCTTAAGCTGATGGACAAAACGAACCTGCTGCTGACCACTTCGGAACAGGATGGACTGGCATTCAAAGCACTTTCTCTCGGGAATTCGCATAAAGTCCATGTGATTCCCAACTTTATCCGTATGGGCGACTATCTGGCTAATGTGATAACTCCCAAAGAGCAGTGGATTATTTTACCGGGTAATATGAACTACTTTCCGAATATTAACGCAGCAACGTATTTCAACCGTGAGATTTACCCGCTCATCAAATTGAAGGTGCCGGGGATTAAGTGGTATATCGTGGGCAGGGATGTACACCCGGAGGTCGCAGCATTGGCTGAAAATGACCCTTCGATTGTGATCACCGGTTATGTCGACAGTGTTGCAGATTATGTGCGTAAAGCTCAAGTTGTTATTGCGCCCTTGCTGGAGGGAAGCGGCACCCGCCTAAAAATCCTGGAGGCCTGGGCGTTGAAGACACCCGTCGTCTCAACCACGAAAGGAGCAGAAGGATTGCTCTATGAGCATTCCCGGAACATTATGATTGCCGATGATCCCGCAACCTTTGCGGACAGTGTGATTCAGCTTCTTCAGGATCATGAACGCGGAATAGTGCTGGCGGACCGGGCTTATCAAACATTGATTGCCAATTATGAGGCCGAAAGTGTACGGGAGAAGCTGCTGAGTTTGGTCTAAATGGTATCGTTTTTCAAAAAAAGAATTTTTCACTCCATAAATCGACAATATTTCGCAAGAGAATACGGTACTATTGTTCTACATCTAAAGTTTCATGAAAAGCGGCGGGATGTCATCCGCTTGCTTTTTTTCTGCGCAAATATCTGCACATGACGACTGAAGTATTTCATAGATTATCAAGGAGACAGAGCCATGAGAGAAAGAATGCTGTTCCTTTCAGCCCATAATCAATGCAGTGAGGGAGCGGAGCTTCGGACAGAAAGTTTTCTTGTGATCCTTTTGGAGAAATTTGATATCGACCTTTTGGAGTATTGCCCGGGAGCCCGGGAGCGGTTTGCTAATTTTAGTCCTGCGCTTACCCTCCACCGGGCAGGTAAGGCCGTTGATCCCCGGAGAACACTGCTGCGTCCGCTGGACAGGCTCCGTTCCCAAACCTCCCATGACGCCGGAAAAGAACTGCGGATGGAGATTAAGAAACTCTGCAGCCAGCACGCCTACAGTCATGTATTTATATCCCACAGTCTGCTGGGCAACTTTATCGACCTGATTTCCACCTTGCTTCCCGGTGCAGTCATTGTTACGGATGCCCAGAGAACCGTGAGCAGGACTGTGGAAAGGGAAGGGACTGTCCAGCGTAAGATCAGGCATCATTACCGCAAAATAAATGAGGCCCGGGTCCGGCACGATGAGCGGAAGCTGATGAGCAAAACCGGTCTGCTGCTGGCCGCCAGCGAGTGGGATGCCTTGTCATTTAAGGCACTGTCTTTTGCCAATGCAGGCAAGGTACACGTTGTACCTCCATTTGTGAATCTGCAGGAGTATCAATATACCGATCCGGTATGCAAAGAGAACGGCATCATGCTTCACTGGGACATGCATACTGTTCAAGGCAAGAACGCCGTCATGTTGTTTCATAAGAAAATTTACCCGTTGATCCGGGCCGAGGTACCTGATGTTCAATGCTATATTGTAAGCAGCGCAGTACATCCCGAGGTGCTGGCCCTCTCCAGAGCGGATTCTTCCGTGAAGGTTATTGAAGAACCCGGACAAGCTGCTGAATACATACGCCGGTCCAAGGCAGTCTTGGTATATTTGCGTGAAGGCAGCCACAGTCAGAAAAAGATTCTGGAAGCTTGGGCACTCCGGACTCCGGTAGTAACCAGCCTTAGAGGTGCGGAGGCGCTAAACTGTGAGCACGGGCGGAATATATTGCTGGCCGGCACCACTGTTGCTATGGCCGAACATGCAATCAAACTGCTTCAGTCCCCCGAGCTTGGCTCCCTTATCGCTGACCGTGCTTACCGGACGCTGGTAAATCACTATGAGATGAAGAAAGTTCAGGCCAAAGTACTAAGCCTCGTGTAATTATATCAACATAGCATATCCATCTCTCGTCTATCATATATTTCCTTATAGAATAGACGATAGTGAGGTGTGTGCTTTGAGTAACGGAAGAATGACGTTCAAGTTTGAAGTGGATAACAGCAAGAAACCTGAATCAAACGAGCGCAGATCAGGAGCCGGGCTGGGTACTGCCAGAGATTACACGGAAATAGAGCAGCGGGACGGAATGGGGACCTTCGAAGAACCCAAATTGCATTTTTTTCCATCCGGTCATGCGCCTGATTTATGGGAGGGGGAACCGCAGTTTGCTCTTGTTCCGGCACAGGAGCATGAAGTGGACCAGGAGGAACGCAACTATGCTACAGCCTGGGCAACGGAGACGGAGCACTATAGTGACCTTTCCGCTCTAGGGAGTAATTTTGGCGGTTCCTACCATGCCCGCCGTCCCTCCTATTGGTGGAAGCTAGCCCTATCCATAGCCGGAGCCTTGGGGATTGGCATTCTACTTGGGTATGCTGCCTTGTCTTTTATAGGCGGCGGAAGCCTTACAGGCAGTTCCAACACGCCGAGAGTTAACTCTGCTGTGCAGGAAGGTAAGGGTACAACTGCTGTTCTGCCGCAGGATATAAGCAAAAATGCGGGAGTGAACCCCATTTCTGTACAGGTTGCAGCACAGACCTATTATCTCCTGCAGTACGGTGTGTTCAGCACTCCGGCAGGAGCAGAGCAGGCCCGTCAGGAACTGCTGGATGCAGGACTTGCAGCCGGTCTCGATCCGGCTGACGGCAACCGGGTATATGCGGGAATGTCGCCGGACCGTGAGCAGGCCAAGCTCCTCAGCAGCGGTCTGAAGAACCAGGGTATTGAGCTATATGTTAGGGAGGTTTCACTCCCTGCAGCGGCAGAAGCCGCTTACACCGGGCAAGCAGAGACTGTGAATAACTACTTCGCTGCCAGCGGGAAGCTGCTGGGTGAGCTCAGCAGGCTCTCCGCGGCCGAACTAAGCGGGCAGGAAGAGGCTGCGGAGAGTACAGAGGTCAGTACACTTCATATGCAGTGGACCGAAGCGGTCAAAGCATTGGAGCCGGGCCTGCCCGCTGAAGCTCAAAAGCTTTGTGCCGGGCTGGAGAAATCTATGAGCCAGGGGATTTCCGCGCTGAACGAGTATAACAAGAACCAAGCTCAAGGTTTGTTGTGGGAGGTGCAGGAGGCCATGATGAGTTTCCTCACCGGTCAGAAGAGCCTGCTGGCAGCCCTGACCTAAATGCTTCTTTTCATGAATTAGAAACAGTACTCCCCCGATTCCGGCAATCTGCCGGGCGGGGGAGTACTGTTATTTTGGGGAGCTGAATGATTCACTGATGCTATGTAGTCTATTTCGCAGGTCCCAGCCGATACAGATGTGCTATATAACATACCAATGATTGGCATACAGCTATGAATTCCATTGGGGAAGTGGTAATCATTTCCGTACCGGATTTTACGTTTGTATTGAACTCCGTTTCACCGTATAATAATTAGGGTGTCAAAAAATGGCGAGGGAAGACTTAGATGAAGAAGAAAAATGTGGGAATACTGCTGTTATTTCTAATTCTGGGCTGGCTAGCCGGGGCGTGGATCGCCAAACTGCTGGAACCTGTAAAAGCTTTGTCTTTTCTTACAGCCTCGACTGTACTCAAATGGTCGCCGCAAGCCGATTTGGACATCATAACCTACGACATCACTATTCATTTGAAATTGTGTCTGCTCAGTCTTGCAGGAATTATTACGGCCCTTTGGCTCTACCGGAGACTATAGCATTCGCTGTTCACTTCAGAAGGGACGCTACTACAGTGGAGCATGACAACTCACGACAGATTATTCTTGCCTCCGGTTCTCCGCGCCGCCGGGAACTGCTAACGCTGCTGGGCTTGCCCTTTAAGGTGATCTCGAGCGATGCGGATGAGAGCACGGCTCCAGGTCTTGCACCTGAGGATATTGTGCGCAGTCTCGCGCTCCGCAAAGCGGAGGCAGTCCTGCCATCTGCTGGTGAACGTGCATCCGTTATCGTTGGCAGTGACACAATCGTGGTACTGGACGGCCAAGTGCTCGGCAAGCCGTTGGACCCGCAGGACAGCAGAGCCATGCTTAAGCTGCTGCAGGGCCGGACACACCAGGTGTATACCGGAGTAGCCTGCATAGGGTTGCCTGAAGAGAAGACTGTAGTCCGGCACCGGGTAACCTCTGTAACCATGAGAGCGATGAGCATGGATGAAATCTCCGCTTACATAGCGACCGGAGAGCCTGCCGATAAGGCTGGCTCCTATGCGATCCAAGGGCTGGGCGCCACCCTGGTGGAACGGATTGAAGGCTGTTATTTTAACGTGGTCGGATTGCCGCTGTCACTGCTTGGGGAGATGTTGTCCGATTTTGACATCTCAGTGCTTGGCCTTCAAGGAACGGATTAGGAAAGAGGGATAGGGATGGAGTCGCAATTATTAATGCTGCGGGACCTCCCCCATGAAGAACGACCACGAGAGCGCATGATGCATTATGGGGCAGAATCACTAAGTCAAGCAGAGCTGCTGGCCATCCTGCTGCGTACAGGTACGCGGGCAGAATCGGCTATTCATATTGCCCAGCGGATTCTGGGACAGGCAGGCAGTCTTCGCGGGCTGGCGGACCTGAGCATTGAAGAACTGACGAATATCAAAGGCATCGGCCCTGCCAAGGCGGTGCAACTCAAAGCTGGCATAGAGCTGGGAAGACGAATGGCGAATTCCCGGCTGACCGATCCGGTCATTATCCGCTCTCCACAGGATGCGGCGGAGATATTAACCGAGCAGCTGCGTTATCTGCAGAAGGAGCATTTTGTCTGCCTCTTTCTGAATACGAAAAATCATGTTATTGCGCAGGAGACATTATCCATGGGTAGCCTCAACGCCTCCATTGTGCATCCCCGTGAGGTGTTCAGGGCAGCTATGAAATGCAGCAGCGCAGCTATCATATGCGCACATAATCATCCGAGCGGTGATCCTACGCCCAGTCCGGAGGACATCTCCTTAACCTCAAGATTGCTTCAGGCCGGGGAGATTGTCGGGATCGATGTGCTGGATCACCTGATTATTGGAGACAGCAGTTTTGTAAGTTTGAAGGAAAAAGGTTTTATGTAATACAATTGTCCAGAGATACAAGGAAAAGGAGAATACAAGCATGTTAGGTGGTTTTACGAAAGATTTAGGAATTGACCTGGGGACAGCGAATACGCTTGTCTATGTACGCGGTAAGGGGATTGTTGTCAGAGAGCCTTCCGTTGTGGCCATTAATACAGATACTAAGACCATTGAAGCCGTTGGCGAATCTGCCAAAAAAATGATCGGCCGTACGCCGGGAAATATCCGTGCCATTCGTCCAATGAAGGATGGAGTAATTGCTGATTTTGATACCACGGCAACTATGATCAAATATTTTATCCGTCAGGCGCAGAAACAGCGCTCGATGTTCCAGCGCCATCCAAATGTAATGGTGTGCGTACCGTCCGGCATCACAGCTGTGGAGCAGCGTGCTGTTGAGGATGCTACCAAGCAGGCGGGTGCTCGTGAGGCCTATATTATCGAGGAACCTTTTGCAGCTGCCATTGGTGCAGATCTTCCGGTATGGGAGCCTACAGGCAGTATGGTTGTCGATATTGGCGGAGGGACTACTGAAGTGGCTGTTATCTCCCTTGGTGGTATCGTGACCAGCCGGTCTGTTCGGGTTGCCGGCGACGAAGCGGATGAATCCATCATTCAATACATCAAGCGCCAATATAATCTCATGATCGGGGAGCGTACCTCCGAGCAGCTCAAGATGGATGTGGGCTCTGCTCTGCCTCTGGAGAAGACCGAAACCATGGAGATCCGCGGACGTGATCTCGTGACCGGTCTGCCTAAGACGTTGACCATTACCTCAGATGAGATCTGCGAAGCATTGTCAGATACCGTAAATGCCATTGTCGAGGCTGTAAAGGTAACACTGGAGAAATGTCCACCTGAACTCGCTGCTGATATTATGGATCGGGGAATTGTACTTACCGGCGGCGGCGCTCTGCTGCGGAACCTGGATAAGTTGCTGGCCCGCGAGACCGGTATGCCGGTCATTGTTGCTGAGAATCCGCTGGATTGTGTAGCTATTGGAACAGGCAAAGCCCTGGAGAATATTCATCTCTTCAAGAGCCGCAGCAGCTCAGGCCTCCGCTCCAAGCGCTAATTGTATATGCTTGTGAACGTCAACCCCTAATATGGGAGAAATACGTTTGTTAGAGGGTGTTGAAACTGTTTAAACTGTTTAACAATAAACGTCTGTTCATATTATTGATCACACTGGTCATGTTTATCGTTGTTATGGGGTTCAGTCTGGGGACGAGAAAATCCTTGTCCTGGCCGGAGAATTTCCTGAGAGATACGACTGGTTTTGTGCAGAATTTGTTCTACAAGCCCGCTGGATATGTAGCGGGCTTGTTCCAAGATATCGGAAATCTGCATGACCTGGCTGAGGAGAATGAGCAGCTCAAAATCGTTGCTGCTCAATACGCCAGGGATAAAGCGCAGTATAACTTCATCAAGGCACAATACGATCGATATCAAATCGATCTTAAGTTTACGAATGCTCAGAAGAATTTGTACAAATATGACTACCGGATCGCTAATGTGGTCAGTCTGACCACAGAGCCGAGCAACAACACGCTGGTTATTGACCTTGGTGCTAAGGATGGAATTAAGCTGAATATGTCCGTCACCTCTGTGGAGGGACTGGTTGGCGTAATCAGCAAAGTAAGCAATTTCACTTCCACGGTGAAGCTGATGACCATGATGGATCTCAATGATCCCAACTCCCAGCCTCCAATTGCGGCGACTGTCTTCAACAAGGAAGGGACGACCTTCGGAATGATTGAATCCTACGACCAGCAATCCGGGATGCTCATCATGAACAAAATCCCTGTTGGAAATCCGGTAGTCAAAGGTGATACCATCATATCTTCAGGTATTGGGGGAATATACCCGCGCGGAATGTCCATCGGAACAGTTGAGAGTGTTAAGGTAGGAGAATACGGGTTGACTTCTACTGCAATCATTAAGCCGGCGGCAGGATTCCAGGACTGGAAGGAACTCTTCGTTGTCTTTACGCAGGAGCGTGCCGAATAGTGAAGATGCGCAGATCCGTATTAATTCTGTTATTATTTCTATTATTTATTGTTGAAGGCACGATAATGCCCTGGTTGCTTCCGAATGCCTGGGAGATGCGGATTATTCCTAATCTCGTTTTTATCGTTATACTGTTTGTGACAGTATACCATCACCGACATACGGCACTTATTCTTGGTTTGTCTTTCGGTATGCTGCACGATGTGGTCTTTTACGGCAGGATTCTTGGTGCCCATTCGTTCGCAATGGGGTTGTCCGCTTATCTGATTGGCCTGATATTTCAGATTCCGCGCGCCCCGCTGCCGCTGATGATGACGGTGGTGCTGCTGGGCAGCCTTCTTGAGGATAGTGTGCTTTTTGCCATTTACAGTGTATTTAATTTAGGCCAGGTTCCTTATAACTGGGCATTGCTGCATCACATGCTGCCTACCATGTTATTTCATTTTGCTATCGCCCTGCTCCTTTATGTTCCTCTCCGGAGGCAGATTGAACTGCTGAAGAAAGAGACCCGCAAGGAAGAGGCAGCGTGAAGCCGGACTGCATTTTCTTACATGGGAAAGAAGGAATTTGCCTGGCCCGGCACGAATGAATGAGAATGGGGGGACAGGCATATGACAGTACAATCCAAGCATGTAAGGATCAAGGGCATCAAGGATGGCCTGGTATTCCTGCTAGACGACAAGTGTCCCTTTGAAGATCTCTTAAGTGAACTTCGCTATAAGCTGGAGCACAGCCATCAGAATATATTGACCGGACCGATTGTGCATGTGGACATTAAGCTGGGCAGCCGTCCCGTGACTGAAGAAGATAAAGAAGCCATTCTCAACATTCTGAAGAGCCAGGGCAATCTGCTGATCCGTTCTGTAGAAGCGTTGGAGGAACCCGGTGAGAAGGACAGTGATGCCCTGTTTCTGATCAGTGGCATGCTTCGCTCGGGCCAAGTGCTGCATCATGAAGGAAATCTTCTGTTTTTGGGTGATGTGAATCCCGGAGGGTCGATTACCTGTACGGGTGATATTTATATTCTCGGAGCGCTCCGCGGAATGGCTCATGCCGGAGTAGATGGCAACCAGGAGGCAATTATTGCTGCATCTTTGCTGTCACCTACACAACTGCGGATTGCCGATGTCATTAGCCGCCCGCCAGATGAATGGGGTACCCGTGAGAGCAGCATGGAATTTGCCTATTTATCGAGCGGTGCTATGCAGATCGACAAAATTCATAATATAGTCAAATTACGTCAGGGTTTAAATGTGTTTAAAGGGGTGTAGCCTCCATGGGAGAAGCGATTGTCGTAACCTCGGGCAAAGGCGGAGTTGGCAAAACAACCACAACGGCCAATATTGGCACCGCGCTTGCATTGCAGGGCAAAAAAGTATGTCTGGTCGATACCGACATTGGACTTCGGAATCTGGATGTAGTTATGGGGCTGGAGAACCGCATCATATATGATCTTGTGGATGTAGCGGAAGGACGCTGCCGCCTGAACCAGGCACTGGTGAAGGACAAGCGTTTTGATGAACTGTACATGCTGCCTGCAGCGCAGACCAAAGACAAGACCTCTGTTACACCAGAGCAGGTAAAGGATATTATTCTTGAACTCAAGAAGGAATACGAATACATCCTGATTGATTGTCCCGCTGGAATCGAGCATGGGTTCCGTAATGCTATTGCCGGAGCAGACAAGGCCATTGTCGTGACTACTCCGGAGCATGCCGCAGTACGGGATGCGGACCGGATTATTGGCCTTTTGGAGCAATCCCATGTAGAGTCGCCGAAACTGGTAGTTAACCGGATTCGGCCGGGACTTGTGAAATCAGGGGATATGCTTGATATTGAGGATATTCTGCAGGTACTGAATATTGATTTGATCGGTATTGTTCCTGATGATGAACTGGTTATCAAGGCGGCGAATAGCGGAGAGCCAACTGTAATGAACCCTGATTCGGCAGCGGCAATCGCTTACCGCAATATCGCCCGGCGTATCCTGGGTGATGCGGTACCACTGATGCAGCTTGACCGGAAGCCAGGTACCTTCAAGAAGCTGAAGAAGTTCTTCGGTATGGGCTGAAGCGGAATCATAGTCTAAGTAGTACCAAGTGTCAGCAAAGATCCCGTCTGCAGATTAGTCTGCGGCGGGATTTTTGCTTCGAACCTTAAGGGATTTTATAGGATGTACGCTAACAATTTTCAGGAATGCCGACAATAAGTCTCCAGCTAAATACCATTCATTCCATTTCTGTACCCTTCCGGCCGGGGCTTGTTCTAAAGCAGCCTGCGACGTTCATAAAATGAAAGTAAACAAGCCCGCCGGAGGGATCGATATGGAACAGAAATCAGATATTAAAGGCCGCCGCAAACAGCGTATCCGCAACCTGCTGGAGCAGGATGATGCTTCGCAGAAGGCAGCGGTACCACCGCTGTTCGCACTGCCTGACCAGACAACAACCTTCAAGGAATGGGGAGAAGGAGCCTCCCATGATTTTTCCAAGATTCCTGAGCCCGATCCTGAGGCCATGTGGAAGCAGCGGCGTAATAACTGGGTGGATGAAGGCGGAGGAGACAAGCCTGGGTTTGCTTCGGGCTTTATGCGGAAGACTATTGCGAGCCTCGTTGTGTTTGGTGCTGTATGGGGGATCTTCAACGTTCAACAGCCCTGGGCGCTGAAAGTGCAGGTGTTTATTGCCGATGCCCTCTCCCGGGATATGGACTTTGCCGCCGCTGAGGTTTGGTATGAAGAGCATTTCAGCGGAGCGCCGGCGTTTATTCCGATTTTTGGTGATAAGAATCCTCCAGCCGAGAAAGTGACTGCTGCTCATGACCTGAATGCTCCGCTTGAGGGAAGCATTGTCCGTCCTTTTGCAGCAACATTAAAGGGTGTGGAGATTATGCCAGCAGTAAATTCAAACAGTTCACTCACGGTGAAAAGTGTAGATACAGGACGCGTTTTGTCCGTTGCCAAAGAAGCAGAGGGCGGAATACGGATTACGGTACGGCATACCGGAGATGTAACGGCTGAATATGGGCATCTAAGCGGAACGAAGCTGGCTGCGGATGATTGGGTTCAGAGCGGAGATACCATTGGCTGGCTTGAGGAACAGGAGAATGCTTCTGTACCCCTGCTTTTTTTTGCAATTATGAAAGACAAGACTTATATTGATCCCGCTGAAGTGGTATCGTTTGATTAGGATCAGAGGTATTGAACTGTCGCTGCATCCCCTATTCGTTCTGATTATGCTGCTCTCCGTGATCACAGGACAGTTCCTGGAGCTGTTGACGTTGTTCACCATTGTATTCATCCACGAGTTGGGACATGTGTGTGCTGCGCTGCTCTGCGGGGTACACGTGAAATCCATACAGCTGCTTCCTTTTGGTGGGGTAGCGGTAATGGAGGATCATGGACGGCTTAACGCGACCCGGGAGATCGGCATAGCGGTTGCTGGACCTTTGCAGAATCTGTTGCTGATATTGATGGCCTATGGACTCCAGCAGGCTGGATATGGAAGCAGCGGCTTCCTGGCTTATTTCATACAAGCCAATGCCATTATCGGTCTGTTTAATCTGCTGCCGGTACTCCCTCTGGATGGCGGGAAAATATTTCAGGCGACGCTTAGTCTGCTGCTTCCCTATTATGTCACATTACTATGGTGTGGCAGAGTGAGCATCGCGGCGAGTGTGCTGGTGGTGCTGTACTCCATCCTGCCGCTGGGTACGGGCGGAGGGCTCCGTCTGAATCTCCTGATGATCGGTGCGTTTCTTCTTTATTCGAACATTACGGATCAGCGCAATTTACCGTATCGGTTTGTCTCTTTTTTGATGAACAGGGAGGCGGTTTATGAACGTTACCGGCAGTCGGGAAGCGCGGTGCGTCCGATAGTTGCCTTTTCCGCGAAACCTTTGGATGATATATTGCGTCTATTTAAACGTAACCATTATCATTTTATCTATGTAATGAATGAAGAAAAGACCATAGTGGCCGTTGTGCCGGAGCAGAAATTGATCTCTTCTTATTTTGGAATGTAAATGTGGACATGAAACGTCCAGCTAGTAATGGACAGTGGAAGATTGATTCAAACCAGAGGTGAAGCCATGAAACAAATGATCGTTCACTGCACGCAGCATGTTACCCGGATGGCTCTTCTGGACAATGGGAGCCTGGTGGAATATGCGGCTGAACGAGATCAGCAGCAAGGACTGGTCGGGAGCTACTACAAGGGCCGGGTTATGAATGTATTGCCAGGAATGCAGGCTGCTTTTGTTGATATCGGACAGAAGAAGAATGCCTTTTTATATGTGGATGACGTGCTGCATCCCCATCTGGAGAGGCAGCCTGAGGTGAAGCCCTCCATTGAAACGCTGCTGGAGCCCGGCCAGGAAATTGTGGTCCAGGTGAGAAAAGAGCCGCGGGGCGGCAAAGGTGCGCGTGTCACAACCCACTATACACTTCCGGGACGCTGGATGGTGTACATGCCTTATGCAGAATATGTCGGTGTATCCAAAAAAATCAGCCGTGAATCGGAACGCACCAGACTAAAAGGAATGGGTGAACGGCTCCGCAGGCGTGAAGAGGGTATTATTATGCGGACTGTTTCGGAGGATGAGCCGGTGGAGGCCGTTGAAGGCGACCTCTCCTTTTTGCGGGCACAGTGGGAAATGATCATCCGCCGGTCACAGGAAGCCGTGGCGCCGGCACTTCTTCACTCTGATCTCAGTATTGTGCAGCGCTTCATCAGGGATGCCTTTAACCCACAGCGTGATGAACTGATGATTGATTCGGCCAAGGCCGTCCGGGAGGCGCAAGCCTTTCTGAATGACATGGCCCCTGGAAAATACAAGCCTGTGGGGTTTTATCATGGACAGGAGTCCATCTTTACGGCTTACGGGGTGCAGGAACAGCTCCACAAAAGTTTCGAAAGGAAGATTACGCTGGAGGGTGGAGCAACGCTGATCTGGGATGAGACAGAGGCGTTAACTGTAATTGATGTCAATACCGCGCAATACATCGGCGGATCTACGCTCGAGGAGACTGTAACACGTACGAATCTCTTGGCGGCGAAAGAGATCGGACGATTGATTCGCTTGCGCGATACGGGAGGCATTATCATCATCGACTTTATTGATATGCAGCACGAGGAGCACCGGCGGATGGTTACGGAACGGCTCGAGGGGGTCATCAGCCGCGACCGCACACAGACGCATATTCTGGGCTGGACGCACCTGGGATTGCTCGAGATGACCCGCAAGAAGGCGAGACATGATTCTGCGGGTTTTGCCCCGGTGATCTGCCAATGCTGCGGAGGTACAGGCAAAATTGGTTCGTGGCTGGAATGAGCCATGGACTCCCGGTGCATGCAATTTATAATTTTTGAATCATTGACTGTATGGATTATGTATGCTATTATCTTCAAGTATGTGTTTGGTTGTTCTAATCCTACACATGCTGCAACCGCTCCGATCGGGTACATAAGCGCGTTCCCCCTGGGAACTGCCACCTAGACTAGGCGAGTCTGAGACATGAGGAGGTGCAAGTACAATGTATGCAATTATCGAAACTGGCGGTAAACAATACAAAGTCCAAGAGGGCGACGTGTTGTTCATTGAGAAGCTGGAAGCTGAAGACGGCGCAAGCGTAACGTTTGACCGTGTATTGGCTGTTTCTAACGATGGTGGTCTGACTGCAGGAACTCCGCTGGTAAGCGGCGCGTCTGTAACAGCTAAAGTCGAGAAACATGGTAAGGGTCAGAAGGTTGTAGTCTACAAATACAAACCGAAGAAGAACTACCACAAGAAACAAGGTCATCGTCAACCGTACACTAAAGTAACTATCGAGAAGATTCAAGCGTAAGAAGGTGCGTTAATGATTAACGTCCGGATTACACGTGCTTCTGCTCAAGGTGCGATTGTCGGTTTTGCCGTTAAAGGGCATGCGGAATACGCAAAGAACGGCAGGGATATCGTCTGCGCCGGCGTTTCCACCATCACGGTTGGAACGGTGAATTCGATTGAACGTCTGACAGGCGTTGTTCTGGATACTTCGATGAAGGATGGATTTCTTAGCGGGACAATCGTTCCCATAGATCATCCTGAAGTGTCTGCCAAGGTCCAGTTACTACTGGAGTCGATGGTACTCATGCTTGGTGATATCGCAGATTCATACGGGAAGTATATTAAGATACAGGAAGTCATTATTTAAAGAAGGAGGTTGACCAACATGTTGAAATTGGATCTTCAATTGTTCGCATCGAAAAAGGGTGTAGGTTCTACAAAGAACGGACGTGATTCCCACTCCAAGCGTCTTGGCGTAAAACGTGCTGACGGTCAAGCAGTTACCGGCGGCAACATTCTGGTTCGTCAACGCGGAACCAAAATCCACCCGGGCACTAACGTAGGCATCGGTAAAGATGATACGCTGTTCGCTTTGGTTGATGGCGTAGTGAAGTTCGAACGTTGGGGCCGCGATCGCAAAAAAGTGAGCGTGTACCCGGTTGATGTCGCTCCGGTAGCAGCGGCACTGGAAGCGTAAGCTTTCGGAATCAAATTGCAAGTAGAAGCCTCCGGCATGAGTGCCGGGGGCTTTTTTTCAGGAGTATCTTTTTGAATTTGAATTTGAATTTGAATTTGAATTTGAATTTGAATTTGAATTGGAATTGCTGGTGATTGCTAAGAAACCCTGTGTTATACTGAAAAATGGTAAATATCAAGTGAAGAGAACGGCTAAATGGGCATGAATTTTGCGAACTGAGGGACGGGGAGAAAGAATGAAATCCTGGAAATGGTTGATCTGGGCAGTCATGTTATCCGTAATGCTTCCTTTAGGACTTTTGTATTGGCACACCTCCCTTTTTACATGTCTGCTGCTCGGCATATGGATAGCCGCAGTGCTTGCTTTCAGTTCCGTATACTACCGGCGTCATTTTGAAGAGGAATTGCGTGTACAGGAGAAGACGCTACAGCAGGCGGCGAACCGGACACTCAATCATCATCGTCATGACTGGATGAATGATCTGCAGGTACTTTACGGATATATCCAGCTCGGCAAGCCTGATAAATCCCTGGAGTGTGTGGGAAGAATAAAGGAACGGATCGCACTGGACAGCCGTATTGCTAAGCTCGGCATTCCTTCGCTCGTGTTCTATCTGCAGTCTTTCCGAACCTTCAGAAGCAGCTTAGAGCTTGAAGTACTGGTAGAAGAAGGACTGCAGCTGGAGGACAAGCTCAGTGCGGACACGGGGGAAGAGCTTACACAGGTGATTATGCAAACGGTGAGGGCCTATCAGTACAGTGGGCTAGCCTTGCATGGTGACATAAGGAAGCTCCGGCTTGGTTTTACACAGGATGGAGGAGACATTCTTATCTCTTTCGAAGGCGACGGCGATCATGGCAGTCCCGAGCTGCTGCAGGGGCAAATTTATAATATAGTTCAAGGAAAAATTATCAAAGCGGAACAGCCCGGACGGGACAAGAGCTATGTAGAGCTGCGGCTGCCGCTGGAAATGTAAGGAAGGTGAACATGAATGTTCGTAGATAAAGCTAAGATTTATGTAAAAGGCGGCGACGGCGGCGATGGTCTTGTGGCCTTTCGCCGGGAGAAATATGTGCCGGAAGGCGGACCGGCCGGGGGGGACGGCGGCCGTGGAGGAGACGTTATTTTCCGGGTGGATGAAGGTTTGCGTACACTGATGGACTTCCGTTATCAGCGCCACTTCAAAGCAGAGCGCGGGGTCAAGGGGCGTAACAAAAGCCAGCACGGAGCGAACGCCGAGCACATGATTGTTCGCATTCCGCCAGGAACTGTACTGATTGACGATGACACTCAGGAAGTGATAGCCGACATGACCCGACATGGACAGCAGGTCGTGGTTGCCCGTGGGGGGCGGGGCGGACGGGGAAATACCCGGTTTGCCACAGCTAATAATACAGCTCCTGAGCTGGCAGAGAATGGTGAAGAAGGCCAGGAACGCTACATTGTGATGGAACTGAAGGTTATGGCAGATGTAGGGCTTGTGGGTTTCCCGAGTGTGGGTAAATCTACTCTGCTTTCTGTCGTTTCCGCTGCTCAGCCCAAGATCGGAGCGTACCACTTCACAACCATTACACCGAACCTGGGAGTTGTGGATGTAGGCGACGGCCGAAGCTTTGTAATGGCCGATCTGCCGGGACTCATTGAAGGCGCAAGTGAAGGTGTAGGTCTGGGACATGAATTCCTTCGTCATGTTGAGCGCACCCGGATCATCATTCATGTTGTGGATATGTCCGGTTCCGAAGGACGCGATCCTTTTGAGGATTGGGTGAAGATTAATGATGAGTTGAGACAATATAATGCCGGTCTTATCGACCGTCCGCAGATTGTAGCGGCCAATAAGATGGATATGCCTGAATCAGAGGCTAATCTGATTGCTTTCCGTGAGAAGGTATCTGAGCTCCGGCCGGATATGGAGATCATGCCGATTTCTTCCCTTACCCGCCAAGGGGTTCAGGAACTTCTTTACCGGGCAACGGATGTCCTCGACAGTATTCCTGTGGCTCCGGTTGTGGAAGAAGTGGCAGAGACCAAAGAACGCAAGGTCTACAAGCTGGAAGCAGAAGAGGATAACTCCTTTACCATTACGCGTGACAATGATGCCTTTGTCGTCAGCAGCCCTCGGATTGAGCGGATGCTGAAACGGATGCAGCTCAGTACACATGATGCTATACTGAAGCTTGCACGTACATTGCGCCACATGGGTGTAGATGCGGAACTCCGCAAACGTGGGGCTGTGGAAGGAACCATTGTCCGTATCGCTGATTTCGAATTCGAGTTTGTTGAGAATAGCAGCTATTATTAAGTAGTTGCCGGCATAACGATGAATACCAAACGCCGACTGTGCTTTCCCGGAAAAGGGAGGTACAGCCGGCGTTTTTTACTTGGACCCAACTGATCGTCAATGAATCCCAAGAAGCGATTTTGTTCAAGGGCAGTCAGGTGTTGGATTCCTTTACAGCCAGCAGACATACACTCAACACACCGAACGTTCCGATTCTCTCCAATATTGCCTGATTAGGTAATTGGTGGCCTTTGTATGGGATCACCCCCGGATTTTCGGGGATTTTGCTGTATTATACCAGAAGGGCAATGCAACTTGCAGCTCGGGGAGAGTTGAGTGTGAACTTACTGCAACGGGGTGCTAGGTTGTTATATGTGAAAAGTTGTTGTTGCATTTTACAGCAGCCATCCCGTATAATGTCCACTATATAAACACAAAAGTCTTTGAGGTGAGGACGTTCGTGAAAGAACGCTATTATTTGGTCCGAGAGGACATATTGCCTGATGCTGTGCTGAAGACTATGCAGGTCAAGCAGCTGCTTGAGGCGGGAGATGCCAAGACGGTACATGAGGGTGTAGAACAGGTTGGGCTTAGCCGCAGCGCATTTTATAAATACAAGGATGGTATTCATCTGATCCATCAGCTCGAACGCGAGCGTATTGTCACAATCTCCATTGATCTGGAGCACGAGTCTGGTATGCTGTCCAAAGTGCTGGGATCTGTGGCAGTTCATGGTGCCAATGTGCTGACAATTCATCAGAGTATTCCGCTCCAGGGACGGGCCAATGTGGTTATCTCTGTGGAGATATCGCATTTGAACGAAGAGCTCGGGGATATGCTGGACAGTCTGAAGGCGATACCCGGAGTGAAACGTGCTTTAATTATCGGGCAAGGGTAGTATAGCTTCATAAAACTTTTAGGAGGATTCAAATGAAGCCGGTCAAAGTGGGGTTACTGGGTCTGGGAACAGTAGGTACGGGCGTAGTCCGTATCGTAGAAGGAAATCAGGAAGATCTGAGCAGTCAGGTGGGTTCACCGATTGTTATTGAGCGCATTGCTGTGAAGAATACCGAGAAAGCCCGTGATATCGAAGTGGATGCCGCTATAATTACCGATGATCCTTGGGAGGTTATCCGGGACCCGGAGATTGACGTTATTGTGGAAGTGATGGGCGGGATCGCAGGAACGAAGGAATATATTCTGGAGGCACTGGAACGCGGCAAGCATATCGTGACCGCCAACAAGGATTTAATGGCGCTGCATGGCTCCGAGATTCTGGCTAAGGCGCAGGAGAAACAGTGCGATGTTTTTTATGAGGCCAGTGTAGCCGGGGGGATTCCGATTATCCGTACATTGATCGAAGGCTTTTCCTCTGACAAAATCGTGAAGATTATGGGCATCGTAAACGGCACTACTAATTACATACTGAGCAAAATGAGCCAGGAAGGCGCATCCTATCTTGATGTCTTGAAGGAAGCACAGGAACTGGGATATGCCGAATCAGATCCAACCTCCGATGTCGAGGGCTTGGATGCTGCACGAAAGATGGCTATTCTCGGCACCCTTGGTTTTCGTACCAATGTTGAGCTGAGTGATGTCAGTGTCAGCGGCATCTCTGGAGTGAGCAAGGAGGATATTGCTTTTGCCAAAAGACTTGGTTATGAGATGAAGCTGCTGGGCATCGCCGAGAGCCACGAAGATGAATTCAGTATCAGTGTGCAGCCTACGATGATTCGGGCCAGCCATCCGATTGCTTCCGTGAACGGTGTGTACAATGCGGTGTATGTATATGGTCAAGCCGTGGGAGAAACCATGTTCTATGGTGCAGGAGCGGGCGCAATGCCAACAGCAACGTCCATAGTAGCGGATCTGGTTGCCGTCATTAAGAATCTTAAGCTGGGTGTTAACGGGTTAAAGCAGATTGTTCCTTACAAACAAAAGAAGCTCAAGAGTGACGAAGACATCTTCTATAAGAATTTCCTGCTGCTGCATGTGGATGACAAGGCAGGGGTACTGGCCAAAATCACGCAGGTATTTGCAGAGTACGATGTCAGTCTGGATTCCGTGGTGCAGCAGGCGAATTCGCATAATCCGGACGCAGAAATTATTATCGTGACGCACAATGCGAGCAAGGCGAGTATGAATAAAGTAATGCGGCATCTCGAGCAGCTTAAGGTTATTCACCGGATTAAGAGCCACTATCGGGTGGAAGGCTGAACCTTAAATCCCTGCTGACAGCTCTACGCAAAAATAATGAAGGAGATTTTACCAGCTATGAGTATGTACGGAAGGTCTAGAGTTAAAGTCCCCGCCAGTACCGCAAATCTGGGGCCGGGTTTTGATACATTGGGCATGGCGCTTTCCCTGTATGCCTGGATTGAAATGGAGGAATCCGCAGATACCGTATTTCATCTTTATGGAGATGAGATGGCAGGTGTGGCCACGGATAAAAGCAATCTGCTCTACCAGGTGGCACAAATGGTCTTTGCCGAAGCCGGTGTAGAGATTCCGGAGCTTTCCATTACCATGTACTCCGAGATCCCCCTTACTCGAGGACTGGGCAGCAGCGCATCAGCGATTGTTGGCGGAATGGCGGCAGCCAATGCAATGATTGGTTCCCCTTTGAGCCTAGCCAAGCTGTTCGATATGGCAACTGCCCTGGAGAAGCATCCCGATAATGTGGGGGCCTCGCTTTTCGGCGGGATTATCACAGCTGTCTGGGATGGCGAGCATGCGGATTATATCCGGATTGAGCCTCCCCGGGACCTTGAGGTTCTGGTAGTAATTCCTCAATTCGAACTCTCTACCACCAAAGCGCGTGGTGTGCTTCCATTGGAGATCACGGTAGGAGATGCTGTGCATAACATCAGCCGGACCTCGCTTTTGACTGCTGCTATGGCTGCAGGCCGGCTTGATCTCATTGGCCGCGCCATGCAGGATCGCCTCCATCAGCCTTATCGGGCACCACTGGTGCCCGGCATGGAGAAGCTGCTGGCCGAAGCGACAGGGCATGGGGCACTGGGCATTGCATTGAGTGGTGCCGGACCTACGCTGCTCTGTATGGTTGAGCGGAATGGGAGTCGTAAGGAGGAGCTGGAGCTCTTTCTGAAACAAACGATGGAGGAGCATGGTATTCCTGCACGTACCTGCTGGCTGCTGCCTTGTACTTCAGGAGTTGTCTCAGAGCTGATTGAAACAAGCCAGATGCAAAATGGGTCATTTTTGGATATGATAAAAGGAGAAAAACAGTTATGAAATCAATAGCAGTGTTGCCGCAGGGCTCGGTCTCGCACGAAGCGCTGCTGCATTTATTTGGTGATGAGCCTGTAAATATTGAGCATCATAAGCTTATCTCTGATGTTTTTCTGGCCACGGCTAGTGGTATGGCGGATTACAGCGTAATTCCTATTGAGAATACTATCGAAGGTTCGGTAAGTCTGCATATTGATTGGCTCATCAACGAAGTGGATCTGCCAATGCAGGCAGAGTGGATTTTTCCATCCATACAGAATCTGATCAGTAATCCTAAGGAATTCACAGATGCTGAAGGCCATAAGGATTACACCAAAGTGGTCAAAATCCTTTCTCATCCCGTTGCCATGGCGCAATGTCTGCAATTTATCCGTCAACACGCCCCTTGGGCAGAACTGGAGTCGGTCGGAAGCACATCCGAAGCGGTTGAAATCGTGTCCAAGAATCCAGGTATTGGCTGGGCAGCAATCGGTACAGCGCTTGGTGCAGCAACGCATGGGCTTGAGATTGTAGAGCGGCAGGTTACGGACCATAATAACAATTACACACGGTTTGTGCTGGTAGGTCATCAGAAGCTGGAACTTCCACGGAAAAGCAGTGGTGATAAGACAAGCATTCTGGTGACTCTGCCGGAGGACTTTCCGGGGGCGCTCCATCAGGTACTGGCTGCATTTGCTTGGCGGCGGCTGAATTTATCGCGTATAGAGTCACGGCCGACGAAGAAGAAATTGGGTACTTATTATTTTTATATTGATGTGCTGGAACCGATAGAATCGGTCCTGCTCCCCGGGGCAATTGAAGAGATCAAGGCCCTGGGCTGCCAGGTGCGGATTCTGGGCTCGTATCCCACATACACCTATGAGGAAGAGAAAGCGGAGGTGCAGTAAGTTCATGGCTGAGCAATGGATCTATCTGGATGGACAACACGTAACGAAAGAAAATGCAAAGGTATCCGTGTTTGATCACGGATTTTTATACGGAGACGGTATTTTTGAGGGCATCCGTATCTACAACGGCAACATTTTTAAATGCAAGGAGCATCTGGACCGGCTGTATGATTCGGCGAAATCCATCATGCTGGACATTCCGTTGAGCTACGATGAAATGCTGGAAGCCATGGCTGAAACCATTCGTCTTAATGAAATGCATAACGGATATATCCGTCTGATTGTATCACGCGGTCCCGGCAATTTGGGTCTGGACCCCCGCCGCTGCCCCAAAGCCAGTGTCATCATTATTGTAGAACAGCTGGCTATTTATCCGGAGCAGGCTTACTTGAACGGACTTCGTGCGGTTTCTGTCTCACAGCGCCGTAATATTCCGGATGCGCTGAATCCGAAGATCAAATCCCTGAACTATCTCAATAATATCCTTGTCAAAATCCAGTCCAATCTGGCAGAGGCTGACGAAGCGATTATGATGAACGCTCAAGGGTATGTAACCGAAGGCTCAGGAGACAATATTTTTATCGTCAAAAAGGGTATAGTCTATACGCCTCCTTGCTACCTGGGAGCGCTTGAGGGTATTACCCGCCTGGCAATCATTGAGCTGTGCGACAAGCTCGGTCTGACCCTGAAAGAAGAACCGTTCACTATGCATGATGTATACATTGCGGATGAAGTTTTCTTCACCGGTACAGCAGCCGAAGTTATTGCAGCCCGTGAAATCGACGGCCGGATTATTGGCGCAGGTCATGCAGGCCCAATTACGTTGCAGCTGCTTGAAGAATTCCGCAATGTTGTGGACAAAGACGGCTACAAGGTTTGGGAATAAGCCGGGCCTATAGCAAAGCTTTATGTTACAGTAAAAATCCTTTCATGCCATGCATGAAAGGATTTTTTTTGCTTAAGGGATGTCAATCGCCTATGGGCTGCATAAGATGTAGTAACGAAGGAGGCGGCTGTACGCAATAAAGAAGCTGGGAAGCAGAATATCCTGAGATAGGCATTCAGCATCAGAGATTACAGCTAAGCTATTTGAGTGCAGACGCCGTTCACAGAAGTATGAGCCCGCAAAACTTGGCAGATTCTTTCGGAGTTAAGTCTTGCACGAAGTTGATTCAGAAAGCCATTCGAATAAAATTCAGTATGCTTTCGAAGGGAGTTTTGTACAAGGCGAGGCCGGGAAGTAATGCTCATAAAACTTTTAGGAGGTTATTGCTGCGTGAAAATACACATTGTCAAATCAGGCGATACGCTATATGCATTGTCGCAAAAGTACGGAGTACCGCTGCAAAAAATTATTGAGGCCAATCCACAGATCAGCAATCCGGATGTGCTCGCCGTTGGAGATAAGGTCAAAATCCCTACGACAGCCGTCCAGGTTCCGGAAAACAATGAGGTCTACTACAAACATAACGTTAAGCAAGGAGATACCCTGTGGAAGTTGTCCAAAGCATGGGGGATTTCACTAAAGGATATGATTGATGCTAACACGCAACTAAAGAATCCCAATGCACTGCTGGTTGGTGAAGTTGTCAATATTCCTAAGAAGGGCAATCTTTCTGCGGGCGAGCCACAATCCGAAGCAACGGCTATAATTGACAAAACAAAGCTGGGTTCCAAAGATTACACCGGAGTTAAAGAGCAGCCTTCTGCCGTGGTGCCCCCTGTTTCAACAACACTGCCCGCACCTTCACCGAATAAAGAGCCTGAAGTTTCACCCACAGTGAATAAGATGCCTGAAGTTTTACCTGTACAGCCTGAAGTTTCACCAATAATGAACAAAGCGCCTGAAGTTTCACCAATAATGAACAAAGCGCCTGAAGTCTCACCTATAATGAACAAAGCGCCTGAGGTCTCACCTATAGTGAACAAAGCACCGGAAGTGTCACCTGTTCATGAAATGATTCATGAAACACAAAGTTTGTTTGTGCAAATTTCAGTGCCTGCACAGGAAGCAATGAAGTATGAGATGCCAATGGAAAAGTCGAAATCAGAAGTGCAGCCGACTTCCTGGTATGAAAATAAAACACCGGCATGTGACAATTCGCTAGGGTATCCCGGACTGAGTGGGAATCCATATTTCGTGGATTTTCCACCGGCATATCCGAACTACGAGCCCATGGCTGCTATGGCGATGAATTCAGCGCCGAACTTTATGCAGCCAGTGAACTATATGCCAGAGTGTGCTTCCCTATACGGCATGAATCCAGTATCAGATTTTCAGGGAGCCTGGTATCCGAATTCAGCACCGGAATATCCTAATAATAGTCCTTTCAGCGAAAACCCCTCTTTTGCTATGCCGCAGTATGGTGAACAGCCTGTCAATTTGCCATGGCCCTCCTGCGGTTGTGGTTCAGTGATGCCTTTGCAGCCGATTCAGCCATATTCCTATGAGCAGCCTGTGGTTAATTCTTATCCCGACTATATGCACCCAATGCCAGGAATGGTTTCGCCTTACGGAGTAGATATGGGGCCTCAAGGAAACTTTGTATCTCCCAATACTTTTGCAGCTCCTATGGTATCAAATATCCCGGCATACCCAATGTATCCGGGCATGGAGAATTATGCGCATAATCGGATACCTGAGATACAGGAGCCGGAATTTATTCAGCAGGAAACAATTCGTACAGCAGAAGCTGGAGTTTCTGAACCTGCGGTGAAGAGTAAAGGTGGTACAGCAAAAGCATCCGCACAAAAGGTTAAAACTTCAGGCCAAACTACCACTGCTGTCAATAAAACCGCCGGCAAGCAACGTTCCAATCAGAATACCCGTAAAGGCACTATGAAAAAGAGCCGAAATCCATGGATCTCGAACTAACATTTCTTTAGGCTGAGTCCAGCTTCTATAAGCATGCTGTAATGCATTGTTCATGCATTACAGCATGCTTTGTTGTCATGGGTACGAATCCATACATAGTGATATTAATTAGGCCTAAGGACTGTTTTGTATTGGTAAAAATTGAGGTTGTATTTAGTATAGGATTCATGTTATATTATAAATCCAGTCGCAGACATGATAAAAAAGTTTGATGATTGGAATCATGAATATCTATCAATATGCTGATATGCTTCAAAAAAAGATGTTGCAATTGATTGATGAACGTGATATATTATAAGGGTTGCTGGTGACGAGATAATCGACACTGACGACGAGTTTGATCTTTGAAAACTGAACAACGAGTGAGTGGGATTTCACGCAAGTGAGATCCAAAATAGAGAATATTTTATTCTCGTCAGATGTTTCAAAATGAGCAATCGCTCTTTCTAAATACCAATTTGGAGAGTTTGATCCTGGCTCAGGACGAACGCTGGCGGCGTGCCTAATACATGCAAGTCGAGCGGAGCTTATCCTTCGGGATAAGCTTAGCGGCGGACGGGTGAGTAACACGTAGGCAACCTACCCTCTAGACTGGGATAACTACCGGAAACGGTAGCTAATACCGGATAATTCCTTCACCCTCATGGGCGAGGGATGAAAGGCGGAGCAATCTGCTACTAGAGGATGGGCCTGCGGCGCATTAGCTAGTTGGTGGGGTAATGGCCTACCAAGGCGACGATGCGTAGCCGACCTGAGAGGGTGAACGGCCACACTGGGACTGAGACACGGCCCAGACTCCTACGGGAGGCAGCAGTAGGGAATCTTCCGCAATGGGCGAAAGCCTGACGGAGCAACGCCGCGTGAGTGATGAAGGTTTTCGGATCGTAAAGCTCTGTTGCCAGGGAAGAACGTCCGGTAGAGTAACTGCTACCGGAGTGACGGTACCTGAGAAGAAAGCCCCGGCTAACTACGTGCCAGCAGCCGCGGTAATACGTAGGGGGCAAGCGTTGTCCGGAATTA